>NZ_JBSFYC010000003.1:0-190389 GCF_053595675.1 Streptomyces sp. NPDC002446
CGGGGAGGGCGGAGAAGGCGACGGTGACGCCTATCGCGACCAGGAGTTTGGTGAAGATGATCGTCGGCCGGGGCACCGGCTTGGCCAGGAGGTAGACCACCGAGCCGTCGTCGATCTCCGGCCCGATCGCGCCCGTGCCGGCGATGACGCCGATCAGCGGCACCATCGTGCCCAGCGCGAAGCCGCCCAGGATGCCGCCGGCGGTGGAGTCGTCGGCCCCGGCAAGCGTGCGGACGGCCACCGCGATGACCAGCAGGAGAGCGGGCAGCACGAAGAGGATCAGGGCCCGCCGCCGGCCGAGCAGGGCGCGGTAGGTGAGCCGGGCGACGGTCGGGTGGAACAGCGCGGCCTTGGGCGCGGCCGCGGGTGCCGGCGGGGCCGTCGGAGTGGTCGTGGACATGCGTCAGGGCTCCTTTCTGGCCTCAGGCCGCTACGAGGTAGGAGAAGACGGATTCCAGCGATTCATCGGAGGGCGAGACCGTCAGCAGGCGGATGCCGTGGTCCCGGGCGACCCGCGGCAGGAGTTCGGTGAAGCGGCCGAAGTCGACCGCTTGGACGCGCAACGCGCCCTCGACGAGGTCGACCTCGATGCCGGACGTCGACGGATCGGCGATCAGCGCACCGGCCAGCGCCCGGTCGTCGTCGGACCGGACGAGGTAGCGGTGCGGCCGGTCGGTCATCAGCCGGCGGATCTTGCGGAAGTCGCCGGATGCGGCATGCCGGCCGGCCACCACCACCTCGATGTGCGAGGCGAGTTGCTCGACCTCTTCGAGGATGTGCGAGGAGAACAGGACCGTGCGGCCCTGGTCGCCCATCCGCCGCAGCAGGTCCATCAGCTGCATCCGCTGGCGCGGGTCCATGCCGTTGAAGGGCTCGTCGAGCAGCAGCACGGACGGGTCGTGGACCAGCGCGGAGGCCATCTTGACGCGCTGGCGCATGCCCTTGCTGTACGTCGAGATCTTGCGGTCCTGGGCGTACTCCATCTCGACGGTGGCGAGCGCCCTGGCCGCCTCCGCCCGGCCGAGGCCGTGCAACTCCGCGTTGGCGACGACGAATTCGCGGCCGGTGAGGAAGTCGTACATCGCCTCCCGCTCGGGGACGATGCCGATGTGGCGGTAGATGCCGGCATTGCGCCAGATCGTTGTTCCGTCGAGGGTGACGGAGCCGTTGGAGGGGGCGAGGAAGCCGCCCATCATGTTGATGAGGGTGGACTTGCCGGCGCCGTTGGGGCCGAGCAGCCCGGTGACGCCGGGGCCGATGGTCATGGTGATGTCGTTGACGGCAACGACATTGCCGAACCAGCGGGAGACATGGTCGATGTTGATCGTTGTCACAGTCCGGCCTTCCGGTAGCGGCGCATCAGCAGGGCGTAGGAGCCGGCGATGACGAGGAGCGCGACGAGGAGGTAGACGAACCCGGCGCCGGTCGACGGCGCGAGGCTGTTGGGGAAGGAGCTGACGCCGCCGAGGAACGTCGACTGCACCCCGTCGATGAGCGTGATGGGGGAGAACAGCCCCAGCCAGCCGACAGCGGATTCGTTGCCCTGGACGAAGGCGATCCCCTGGATCGCGCTCACCGCGCCGTACGGAATGGTGAGCGCGGCGATCACGGCGGCGACACCGAAGCCGCGGCGCGGTGTGAGCGCGGAGATGACCAGGCCTATCCCGGCGAACAGCAGCGACAGCAACGCCACGGAGACCAGCCCCTGCGCCAGCCCCTTGGTCTGGTCGACGAAGTCCATCTTCGCCAGCAGCGCACCGGCGTAGAGGACCAGCAGCGGAGTCGCGGTGAGGATGAACAGGGCGCTGGTCATGGCCGCGAACTTCGACGCCACATAGTCACCGCGCTCGATGGGGCGGGAGAAGTACAGCGGTACGGACTTGAAGCGCAGATCGCGGGAGACCGACTGCGGGGCCTGGGAGGCGAGGTAGAGGCCGATGACGGCCTGGAGGAAGATCGCGTAGCGGGTGTAGCCGACCGGCAGGCTGCTGGCCTTGGTGAACACCGCCACCGCGACCATGATCGCGGCGGGCAGGCTCATCACGGCGAAGAGCAGCATCGGCAGCACCTTGCTCTTGGCCGAACGGCCCAGGCCGTAGGCGCCGCGCAGGCTCTGCGAGAAGAGCGACCGGCGGGCATAGGCACGGCCCAGCCGCGGGCCGTCGTAGTGGCGGTAGCCGATGTTGTGGATGTAGGCGCCACCCGGCGTGGCGGATACGGAGGTCGTGGGCTCAGGCGACATCGTGGGCGCCTCCGTCCTGGGGGACGTACGGGGCGCTCGGGGCGCCTGCGGTTGCGGTTGACGGGGTGGCGTGCGCCGCGTCCGCGTCGCGGAACACCTCGGCGATCTGGTGGCGGCGCTGTTCCATCCGGACCAGTCCGAGCCCGAGTCCGGCGACGGTGTCCCGCACCAGGTCGTAGGTCTCCTCGCCGGGCGCCTCGACGAACAGCAGATGGCCGGGGGAGGCGAGCCCCTCGGCGCCGGCGGCTCCGGTGGTCACCGCGACACCGGCCCCGGCCAGCGCGCCGCGCAGCGCCTCGGCGCCGTCCGGGTGGGCGTCGGTGTCCGTGACCTCGACCACCAGCGAGGTCGTGACCTGCGTGAACTCATCGGTGGAGGAGGATCGCAGCAGCTTGCCGCCGTCGATGACGACGACGTGGTCGCAGGTGCGCTCCAGCTCGCCGAGGAGGTGGGAGGTCACCAGGACGGAGATGCCGAAGTCGGTGTGGATGCGCCGGATCAGACCGAGCATCTCGTCCCGCCCGGCCGGGTCGAGGCCGTTGGTGGGCTCGTCGAGGAACACCAGCTGCGGGTCGTGGACCAGCGCCTGGGCCAGCTTCACGCGCTGCTTCATGCCCGTCGAATAGCCGCCGATGGGGCGGTAGCGCTCCTCGTAGAGGCCGACGTGGCGCAGGGTGTCGGCGGTGCGCTCGCGGGCGGCGGTCGGCGGCAGGCCGGACATCCGGGCCATGTGCACGACGAATTCGGTGGCCGAGACGTCCGGCGGCAGGCAGTCGTGCTCGGGCATATAGCCGACCCGCTCACGAATCGCGCTGCCGTGCTTGGTCACGTCCAGTCCGAGGACATGCGCGGTTCCTTCGGTGGCCGGGGCCAGCCCGAGAAGGATCTTGATCAGGGTGGACTTTCCGGCGCCGTTGGCACCCACCAGGCCCGTTACGCCGGGGGCGATGTCAACGGAGAGCCGGTCCAAGGCGGTCACCCGCGGGAACCGCTTGCTCAGGCTTTCGGTCACGATCACAGTCACGTCTTCGAAGGTAGTGGCGCCCACCACACCGGTCGTCAACCCAGATGCTGGGATTCGCCTCCCCCTGCGGTATTACGCACCCGTAGGGGATCTCCTGCTTTGAGCGGCCCGGCATCGGGGTCGGGGGCGGACGAGCTGGTGAATGAGGTTCGGGGTCGGGGAGGCAGGGTCGTGCGGGGCGAAGGGACGCTGGACGCCGCCCCGGCCGGGGCGGCCGCCCGCGGTGGATTCGGCGGCTTCCCATGTGAGTGCCCGCACACCTCACAGTGCCCGCACACCTCAGAGTGCCTGCACACCTCTTGACGCAGCCGCCAACCATTGTCACATTCATCAATGTCAAGTTACGGGCACGTACCGCGATGGACCGCTCACGGACGGACGGTTGGCGATGGCCTCAGTCACCTCAGCGACCTCAGCAGGAGCCGGAGAACTCACCGCCGAGCTAAGGGGGTTCAGAGAGGTCCAGCGGCTCGCCTACGCCTGCGCGGAGGCGGTGGCCGCCCAGCTCAAGCCCGGGATCACCGAGCGCGCGGCGGCGCGGATGCAGCGTGAATGGCTGCGTGAACGCGGGGTGCGGGACTGGTTCCATCTGCCGTTCGCCTGGTTCGGCGACCGCACCGCCTTCGTCAACTTCCGCGTACCGCTGCAGTTCTTCCCCACCAACCGCGAGCTGGAACCGGGGATGGCGTTCATCCTCGACATGGCACCGGTCCACAACGGCTTCACGGCCGACATCGGCTACTCCGGCTGCCTCGGCCTCAACCCCGTGCACGACCGGCTGCTCGCCGACCTCGAAGCACACCGTGAGCTGATCCTGCGCGAGGTGCGCGAGCGACGCCCGCTGCGGGAGATCTACCAGGACGTCGACCGGCTCATGGTGCGGCAGGGGTACGCCAACCGCCACCGCGCCTACCCCTTCGGCGTCATCGCGCACAAGATCGACCGGGTGAAGCAGCGCCGCTGGTCCCCCACCCTCTTCGGGTTCGGCACGCAGTCCCTCAAGGGCCTCGCCTCCGATGCGCTGCACGGCCACCGCGACGGCTGGTCCCCGCTGTGGAGCCCGTACACCTTCTCCGACCACCCGCCGCAGCCGGGGCTGTGGGCGGTCGAACCCCACCTCGGGTTCCGGGGCACGGGCGCGAAGTTCGAGGAGATCCTGGTCGTCACGGACTCCAAGGACCCGCAGGAGAGCGCCTTTTGGCTGGACGACGATCTGCCGCATGTGCGGCGCTGGCAGGAGGAGAAGGCCGCGTGAACACGGGACGCGAACGGGCCATGGGCCGGGGGCAGGAGCGGACTCGGGGCCAGAAACCGGGGCGGGGCCAGGAGACGGGCCAGGGCCAGGCGACGGGCCAGGGCCAGGCGACGGGCCTGGAGCCGGGGCGGGGGCAGGGGGCAGGGCTTGCGGGGGCGGCGGAGCGCTGGGTGCGCACCGGTGGCATCGAGCTGTGCGTCGCCGAGCTGGGGGATCCGGCACGGCCCACGGTGATGCTGGTACACGGCTATCCGGACAGCAAGGAGGTGTGGTCCGAGGTCGCCCGCGGCCTGGCCGATCGCTTCCATGTGGTGCTCTACGACGTCCGTGGCTGCGGCCGGTCCACCGCCCCGCAACCGCTGCGCGGCGGCTTCACCCTGGAGAAGCTGACGGATGACTTCCTGGCCGTCGCCGATGCCGTCAGCCCCGACCGTCCGGTCCATGTGGTCGGGCACGACTGGGGCTCCGTCCAGGCCTGGGAGTTCGCCACCGTGCGGCGTACGGAGGGCCGGATCGCCTCCTTCACCTCGATGTCGGGCCCGTCGCTGGACCACTTCGGACACTGGATCAAGCAGCGGATGGTGCGCCCCACCCCCCGGCGGGCCGCGCAGCTGCTCAACCAGGGTGCCAAGTCCTGGTACGTCTACATGCTGCACACCCCCGTGCTGCCCGAGCTGGCATGGAAGGGTCCGCTCGGCAGGCGCTGGCCGCGGATCCTGCAGCGGGTGGAGAAGGTACCGGGCGGCGACTACCCGACCGCATCGCTGCCGACCGACGCGGCGCATGGCGCCTGGCTCTACCGCGACAACGTCCGCGCCCGGCTCCGCCGCCCCCGCACCGACGCCTATGCGCACTGTCCGGTCCAGCTCATCACTCCCACCGGCGACGCATTTCTCTCCCAGCGGCTCTATGACGACCTGGAGCACTGGGCGCCCCAGCTGGTACGCCGCACCCTCCCCGCCAAGCACTGGATTCCCCGCACCCGTCCCGACCAGCTCGTCTCCTGGATCACCGAATTCGTCACCGCCAAGGAAGAGGGCGATCCGGCGAAGCAGGTCGCGGCGTCGGGCCCTTACGCCGACCGGTTCGGCGGGCAGCTGGTACTGGTGACCGGTGCGGCCAGCGGCATCGGCCGGGCCACGGCGTTCGCCTTCGCGGAGGCCGGTGCGCGGATCATCGCCGTGGACCGCGATGCCGAGGGCGCGGCGCGCACCGCCGATATGTCCCGGCTGATCGGGGCCCCGCAGGCCTGGGCGGAGGTCGTCGACGTCGCCGACGAGGCGGCGATGGAGAAGCTCGCCGACAAGGTCGACGCCGAGTACGGCACCGTCGACGTCCTGGTGA
The DNA here is from genome assembly GCF_053595675.1 of Streptomyces sp. NPDC002446. NCBI lineage: Bacteria > Bacillati > Actinomycetota > Actinomycetes > Kitasatosporales > Streptomycetaceae > Streptomyces > Streptomyces sp. NPDC002446. The sequence goes on from NZ_JBSFYC010000003.1 coordinate 5,866, forward strand.
ACAACGCCGGCATCGGCCTGTCCGGCTCCTTTCTGCAGACCAGCACCGAGGACTGGAAGAAGGTCCTGGACGTCAATCTGTGGGGCGTCATCCACGGCTGCCGCATTTTCGGCAAGCGGATGGCGGACCGCGGGCAGGGCGGCCATATCGTCAACACCGCCTCGGCCGCCGCCTTCCAGCCGTCGAAGGTGCTGCCCGCCTACAGCACGTCCAAGGCGGCAGTACTGATGCTCAGCGAGTGTCTGCGCGCCGAGCTGGCGGGCCAGGGCATCGGCGTCTCGGCCATCTGCCCCGGACTGGTCAACACCGGCATCACCACCACCGCCCGTTTCACCGGCGTCTCGGCCGAGGAGGAGAAGCGCCGCCAGGCCAAGGCCGCGCGGATGTACGGGCTGCGCAACTACCCGCCGGAGAAGGTCGCCGACGCCGTCCTGCGGGCGGTGGTCCGCAACCAGGCGGTGGTACCGGTCACCCCCGAAGCACGCGGCGCCCATCTGATGTCCCGCTTCGCCCCGCGTGCCCTGCGCGCCCTCGCCCGCGTCGAGCCACGGCTGTAACAGCGGTACGCCGGGCCGGAGTTCGGCCTCCGGCCCAGGCCTCACCGTTCGCGGCCGGGGCCGTGGCGACGGGCCGGGGCCGGGGCCTGGGCGACGGGCCGGGGCCGGGCTCCGGCCCGGCGCCTCACCCACGGCCGTCGACTCCCCGACGACTCCCCGAGAACGGACCACTGCGCACGTCAGGAGGCGCGCATGAGTACCTCACACCCTCAGGAGCACCAGCACCAGCACCACGTGATCACTCCGCGCCGGGTCTCGTTCGACTGGCAAGCGACACCCCTGCTCTGGATCCCCGGCGAACCCACCGCCACCCACGTCATCAATGTGCTGCATCTGCTGCTCCCCGCGGGCGAGCGCTGGTTCGTCAAGGTCTTCAAGGAAGCTCTCCCGCTGGTGCGGGACGAGTCACTCCTCAAGGACATCAAGGGCTTCATGGGCCAGGAGGCAACCCACAGCGTCCAGCACTCCCATGTGCTCGACCACCTGGCCCACCAGGGCCTGGACACCGGCCCCTACACCCGGCACATCGACTTCCTTTTCGAGTACCTCCTGGGCGAGGACCCTCCGTTCGGCCTTCCCTTCCCCGAGCGGGAGTGGCTGCGCTTCCGGCTGTCGCTCATCGCCGCCATCGAGCAGTTCACGGCGGTGCTCGGCAACTGGGTGCTGGACGCCGACGGCCTCGACCGCGCCGGGCCCGACCCGGCCATGCTCGATCTGCTGCGCTGGCACGGTGCGGAGGAGGTCGAGCACCGCGCGGTCGCCTTCGACATGTACCAGCACACCGGCGGCGAGGACCCCGCCCGCTATCTCCGCCGCGTCCTGGGCATGGCCGTGACGGCCCCCGTACTGCTCTACCTCTGGGGCTGCGGCGCGGCCTACCTCCTGCGGCACGACCCGCAGCTCGCCACCCGCTCCCGCTACTCGCTGCGCGACCACCACCACGCCGTCCGCAAGGGACTGCTGCCCACCTGGCGGGAGCTGGGAGCGGCGATACCGCGGTATCTGCGGCGGTCGTACCATCCCTCGCAGGAAGGGTCGCTGCGCACGGCCGTCGCCTACCTGGCGTCCTCCCCGGCCGCACGGGCCGCGGCGGGCGCGGTGGGACGCACGGCCCTCTCATAGCGCGCGGCCATCTCGTGAGGAGCACCGCAGTGACCGAGCAGCCGCCGACACCTCCGTCCGGCCCGGCCGAATACCGCATCGAGGACCTGTCCCACATCAGCGGCGCCACAGTCCGTACGATCCGCGCCTACCAGGACCGCGGACTGCTCCCCCGCCCGGAACGCCGCGGCCGCGCCAATGTCTACGGCGATGCCCATCTGGCCCGGCTGCGCCAGATCGCCGATCTGCTCGACCGCGGCTACACCCTCGCCAGCATCAAGGAGCTCCTCCAAGCCTGGGACGCCGGCCTCGATCTCGGCGGGGTACTGGGCCTGGTCGCCGAGATAGACGGACCATGGACCGACGAGAAGGCTGCCCGCATCAGCCGCGCCGACCTGGACGCCGCCTTCGGGGGAGTCCCTGACGAGGCGGCGGTCGCCGAGGCCGTCGAGCTGGGCGTCCTGGAACGCGTCCCCGGCCGGGAGGACGAGTTCCTCGTGCCCAGCCCCCAGGAACTCGCCGTCGCCGCGGAACTGCACTCCGCCGGCGTCCCGCTGCCGGCGATCTCCGGCCATCTGCGCGAGCTGCGCGGCCAGGTAGAGCACATCGCCGCCCGCTTCCTGGACTTCACCACCGAGCATGTCTTCCAGCCGTTCCTGGACCACCCGCCCACCGATGCCGAGGCGACGGAGGCGGCCGCCCTGGTACGCCGGCTGCGCCCGCTGGCCCAGCAGACCATCGACGCCGAACTCGCCCGTGCCATGCGCACCTTGGCCACCCGCCATCTGCGCCATCACCTCAACGAGGCGCTCCCGGCCGAGAAGCGCAGTTCCCCCGGAACGCCTGCCGCCGGACCGGTCGCGGACCCCCGTACCGCAACCGGCCCGACCGGCCTGGCAGACCCGACATACCCGACACGCCCGGAGGACCCGGGATACCTGATAGACGCGGCAGACCCGGGGGACCCGGCAGCGGTCTCGGAGGCGGTGCTGCTGCCCACCGAGGCCGTACGGGCCGTACGGGCCCTGGTGGGCGCCGAGAACACCGCCGCGTTCATCGCCGCCGCCGCCCACCGGGAGGTGCAGGCCCGCACCATGGACGCGCTGGCCTTCGGTGAGCGCAACGCGGACACCAGGGAGTAGCTGCCGGATGCGCCCGGACGACCCGACGGCCGAGCGCGGGCGTCAGGCCCCGGCCCCCGTGTCGTCTCGTAGCCGCTCTTGAGTTGTCAAGGATCAGTCGAGCGCGGGCCCCCTTTTCCGCAGCCCTAGCCCTTCCGTGCCCAGGCCGATCAGACCGGCTCGCCCCTCACTTCACCGGGTCCGGCAGCCAGTTGCCATGGAAGCCGTAGGGCACCCGCTGCGGGAGATGGACCATGGCGACGGGGTCGGCGGATATGTCCTCGGCGTCGAGGACGACCAGATCGCTGCTGTCGGTGGCCGCGTCATAGACGTAGGTGATCAGCCAGCCCGGACCGTCCGGACGGTCGTCCGCGGGGGCGAAGACCGCCTCGCCCGGAGTGCGCCCCGGACCGAAGTCGTGCCGCGTGACGGCGCCGGTCCGCAGGTCGTAGCGGAGCAGTGCTCCGGGTATGTTGCCGTTCCCCGGCGCCTCGGCCGCTATGGCATGGCCGAAGCGGGCCCGCTGCCCGGTGAGACGGTCGTCCACCCGCGGGAATTCGCAGAACTGGTCGTCGAGCTGCTCCTCGGCGACCGTGCCGGAGGCGAGATCGATCGTCCAGCGCCAGAGGCAGGGCGGGGTCCTGCCTCCGAAGTCGGCATAGCGGGAGACATAGAGGACGATGCGGTGCTCGCCGTCGTCATGGGCGTTCAGCGCATGGAAGACATAGCAGGGGTCGATGGCCAGCCAGCGGACCTCGCCGAAGGGGTCGTCGCGGCGCAGTACGCCCAGCCGGGCGCCGTACTCCGGATCCCAGCGGTACGGCAGGCCGGGGTGGCGACGGTCATGGACGAACGGCAGGTCCATGAAGATGACATGCCCCGCGGTCAGATGGAAGTCATGCATCATCGTGGGCGCCGGGACGTCGATGGGACGGCTGATCACCAACTCCCCCGCCGCGTCGGCACGGTGATAGGTGAGATAGGGCGGCGTGGCTCCGCCGTACCCGAAGAAGTGCAGCTCGCCGGTCGTCGGGCAGGCCTTGGGGTGGGCGGTCATCGCGGTGGTGAGCCGGCCGCCGAAGTCATGGGAACCGATGGTCTCCAGCTCATGGCCGGGACGGCAGTCGATTTCATAGGGGAACGACGACTCGACCAGCGCGAGCGTCCGGCCGGCATGGCGGACGATGTGGGTGTTGGCCACGCCCGCGACCAGATCGCGGCGGCCCTGCGCGTCCACGGGGCACGCCCCGTCGGTGAAGGTCGAGGTGCGCACCCAGCGGTTGCGGTAGGAGACGGCCCGGCCGCCCTCCAGGCGCAGACCGTGGACCATGCCGTCGCCGAAGAACCAGTGCGGTGTGGCGGCGTCCCGGGGGTTGGGGCCGTTGCGCAGGAACCAGCCGCTGAGCTCGGGCGGGATCGCACCCGTGACCGGGAGGTCGTATGCGGTGAGCTCCTGCTGGACCGGCGCGAAGTTGCCCGCCATGTGCGGAGCGGGGGCAGTGGATGCGGATGCGGTGGTCGGGGATGGAGCGGTCATGAGGCCAGACCTCCCTGGACGCTGGTGCGCATGGCGGACTGCTGCTGGAACCGGGCCTTGGCCCGCTCCGGATAGGTGGAGGTGAAGCCGACGGGAAGGACGAACCCGGCGACCTGGATGACGATCGTGAAGACGACGTTCAAGTCATAGGCGGAGACCACCGACTGGGCGGCCGCGGTCAGCGTGAAGGTCAGCGCCCACGCGGTCGTGAGGACCGTGTTGATGTGGCGGAAGAGCGGCGTGTGCCAGACCTCCGGCGGGGCCATCCGGCGTGCGATGCCCATCGTGAAGGGGCGCTGCACGGCGATCGACACCCAGGCGATGAGCGCCAGCCAGCCCATCGAGAGCGAGCTGCTGTACAGCCTGAGTTCGCTGTCCGGCTGGGCGAAGGCCAGCACGCCGAGGCCTGCGAAGAACACGATCGTGCCGTACTCCAGCACGCGGTAGTCCACTCCCAGGCCAGCGGCGCGGTCGGCGATGAGCAGCCCGACGGACGCCGCCAGGCCGGCCAGCGCACCCCACTGCCAGCCGAACGAACCCACCCCTGCGAAGACCAGCCATGGGATGAAGCCGCGCAACTGGTTCATGAATCCCCCCTGTTTCCGGTCGCGGCCATGCGCTTGGAGTCGCCGGCCCGCGCCACCTTCCAACTTCGACATGTCGAATGTAGAAGCTACACCTTTGACATGTCAAGAGTGGAAGGTAAAGTGCGCGTCATGAGCCTGAGACATGCGGTGCTGGGCCTGCTGGCCGAAACCCCGGCGAGCGGCTACGACCTGATGAAGATGTTCAACGCCACGCTCTCCAACGTCTGGCCGGCCACGCAGAGTCAGGTGTACGGCGAGCTCACCAAGCTCACGACCGCGGGCCTGGTCGAGGTCGCCGCCCACGGCCCCCGCGGCCGCAAGGAGTACGCGATCACCGAAAGCGGCCTGGCAGAGCTGCGCCACTGGCTCATCGAGGTCGAGCCCGGCGGCCCCACGCGCGACGACGGCATGCTGCGCGTCTTCTTCCTCGGCATCCTCACACCCCTCGAAGCACAGGCGTACTTGCTCCAGGGGGCCGAGCGAATCGCCCGCGCCCACGCGCAATACGAGCAGATCGAAGCGACCGCCAACTGGGACGACGAGATGCTCTCGGTTCACGGCCGGATCGTCCTGGAGTACGGGCTGCGGATAACGCAGACCCTGGAGGAGTGGGCCCGCTGGGCGGCCGAAGAGGTGACCGGCGCGAAGGCGCGGAAGGCGAGCGAGCTGGTGCGGGGGAGGCACAAGGGCAAGCTGCCCGAGTCGCCCGCGGAACCTGCCGAGGAAGAGGAATGACGCCGGTCCCCGACCGCGAATTCGGGTGCCGCCCCCGCCTCCGCGCGGCACTCTGAAGACATGGACAACCAGCGCTCAGTGCGCATCTCGAAGTACCTGGCGAAGCATCTGCGCCACGAACCGGAGCGGATCGGCATCACCCTCGACGCCCAGGGCTGGGTGCCCGTGGAAGAGCTCATCGCGGCGGCCGCACGCCATGGATTCCGCTTCTCCCGCGTGGAGTTGGAGTCGGTGGTCGCCAGCAACGACAAGCAGCGCTACGCCATCGAGGGCGACCGGATCCGCGCCAGTCAGGGTCATTCCGTGCGGGTGGACCTCGAACTGCCGCCGGTCGTGCCTCCCCCGTATCTCTTCCACGGCACGGTGGCCCGCAGCGTGGCCGCCATCCGGGACGAGGGGCTGCGGCCGATGTCGCGGCACGCCGTCCATCTGTCGCCCGACCGCGAGACCGCGACCCGGGTGGGCGCGCGGCGCGGCAGGCCCGTGGTCCTGACCGTGGACGCGGCAGCGATGCACCGGGCGGGCCATGTCTTCCAGGTCAGCGCCAACGGCGTCTGGCTCACCGACCGCGTACCGCCCGAGTTCCTCCGCTTTCCGGGCTGACGGGCTCCCGGGCTGACGAGCTTCCCGACTGACGGGCCTCCGGGCTTTCCGGGCCCTCCGGGCTGACGAGCCCCGCATCTGGAGACCGAGCCCCCGTAGGACCCGCGGCGCGGACCCTCACAGTCCTGACGCGCCCCACACCGGGAACCACCGCGACAGGTCCTTCTCGATCGTCAGATCGTCCCCGAGCATCGCCCGCACCTGCAGCTCCAGCGGATTGTCGCGCTTCTCGCCGCCCCCCTGCTGCGGCGCGAACGGGTAGAACGTGCCCCGTTTGTAGAGGTAGACCAGCGCCAGCGACCGCTGCCGGTCAGCGCGGAAGCCGACCAGCGAGCACAGCAGCTGCGAGCCGAAACCCGCTTCCTCCAGGGACGTGTTGATCGCGTGCAGGTCGTTGACCAGCCCCGCCACGTCCTCCGGCGAGTGTCGTACGAGCAGCCACGTATAGCCGTACGCGTCCTGTGAGAACTCCACCGAACCGCCCAGCAGGGCCCGCGCCTCCTCCTGGATGCGCGAGAACGCCCCGCCCTCCACGCTCGCGAAGCACACCGACCCCAGGCCGGTGGCGGCGAAACCGGCCGCGGCCTGGAGCGTCACCGCGGCGGACGGCAGCGCGAAGAGCTGATCGAGATCGGGGCGGACCGGCTTGCTGCGGCCGAGGATGGCGTCCAGGAATCCCATGCGCGGCTCACTCCTCTCGCTGCCGGGCCGTCACGGCCGCCCCAGCTGGGCCGCGATCCGTCCCAGCTGGTCCAGCCGCTGTTCCAGCGTCGGGTGCGAGGACAGCAGCCGGCTGAAGCTCTCCTTGTTGAACGCCGGGGCGAAGTAGAAGGCGTTGAACGGCTGGGCCTTGCGCAGATCCTCGGTCGGGATCCGCGCCATCTGGCCGGTGACCTTCGTCAGCGCGGCGGCCAGCGCCGACGGCCGGCCGGTCAGCAGCGCGGCGGCCCGGTCGGCGGACAGCTCGCGGTAACGGGACAGCAGCCGGGTGAGCAGGAAGCTGATCGCGTAGACGACGGCGCTGACGGCGGTGACGATGACCACGGCGATCGCCGTGTTCTGGTCGCGGCTGTCACGGCCGACGCCGCTCCACAGGGCGGCTCGGGTGATGATGCCGGCCAGTACGCCGAGGAACGACGCGATGGTCATCACCGCGACATCGCGGTGCGCGACATGCGAGAGCTCGTGGGCCAGCACGCCCTCCAGCTCCTCCGGCTCCAGCCGCCGGAGCAGCCCGGTCGTGGCGCAGACCATCGAGTTCTTCTGGTTACGGCCCGTAGCGAACGCGTTCGGCACATCCGACTCGGCGATCGCCACCCGCGGTTTGGGCATGTCGGCCAGCGCACACAGCCGGTCGACGGCGCCGTGCAGTCCGGGCGCCTCCTCCGGCGTGACCTCGTGCGCCCCCATGCTGAACGCCGCGATCCGGTCGCTGAACCAGAACTGCGCGACGAACAGGCCGCCCGCGATCAGCAACACCACCACCCAGGCGCCCTTGAGCAGCACCACCAGCACGCCGACGACCACGACGTACAGCAGTCCGATGAAGAACATCGTCGTGACCATGCGCGAGGTCAGCCCGCGGTCCGGGGCGAATCGGGTCTGTGCCATGGCTCCTCCACGAAGGCCGCACTCCGCGCAGTGCGGCGACCCGCCTGCCCGCGGCCCTCGCACCGCGCGCCGCGTCCGCCACACTGCGCCGCTGTCCCGATTCTCCCTCTTCGAGGCTATTTGCGGGATAAAGCCGAGTCCAGGGGACGACCGGGCGCACCGGGCCACCAGCGGGACGGCCGACGATCGCAACCGCCCCGCCTGGTGCCTCGTGGACCGTGGCGGCCTACTCGGCGCGCAGCTGCGCCAGGCCCTCCGTGGCGATCCGCTCGAAGACCGCGGTATCGGCGTCGAAGACCGAATCGGCGATCGGCCAGTGGATGACCAGCTCGTCGATGCCCAGCTCGGCGTGCCGGCCGGCGAAGTCCACAAAGGCGTCCACGGAGTCCAGCGGACGGTCCGGGGTGAAGCCGCTCAGCATGATCTTCTGCAGCTCGCCCGTGTCCCGGCCCTGGTCGACGCAGGCCTTGTCCAGGCGTTCCAGCTGCCCGCGGACCGCCTCCAGCGAGTCGTCCGACGTGCCGCCTCCATTGGAGACCTTCGGGTCACCGGTCGTCACCCAGGCCTGGCCGTACCGGGCGGCCAGCTTGAACCCGCGCGGCCCGGTGGCCGCCACGGCGAACGGCAGCCGCGGCCGCTGCACGCAGCCGGGGATGTTGCGCACCTCGTCCGCGGAGTAGTGCGTGCCCTCGGAGGAGACGACGTCCTGGGTCAGCAGCTGGTCCAGCAGCGAGACGAACTCGGCGAAGCGGTCCGCCCGTTCCCGCGGTGACCAGGGCTCCTGGCCGAGCGCGGTGGCGTCGAAGCCGTTGCCGCCGGCGCCGATGCCCAGGGTGATCCGGCCGTCGCTGATGTCGTCGAGGGAGATCAGCTCCTTGGCGAGGGTGACCGGGTGGCGGAAGTTCGGCGAGGTCACGAGGGTGCCCAGGCGCATCCGGGAGGTCGCGGCCGCGGCTGCGGTCAGCGTCGGAAGGGCGCCGAACCAGGTCTGGTCGCGAAAGCTCCGCCAGGAGAGGTGGTCGTAGGTGTACGCGGCGTGGAAGCCCAGCTCCTCGGCGCGCTGCCACACCTCCCGCCCACCTTCGGACCAACGGCGGACGGGGAGTATCACGGTGCTCAGTCGCATACCCACGAGCGTACGGCCGCCCGGATGCTTCCCCGCGAGCCGCCTGCTTCCCCACCCCTGCCACCCCGCTCGCACTCCCCGGACCGGACCTTCCGGGCTCATCCGCGCAACCCACCGCACGCCTGTGCGCGCAGGTACGGGAAGATGGCCCCGTGACTGATGCCCCCGCCACGCCACCCCGGGCGCCCCAACCGGCCGTTGCGCCCCGGCTGATCGCCACCGACCTCGACGGCACGCTGCTGCACGACGACAAGACGGTCTCCGACCGGACGATCGCCGCACTCGCCGCCGCGGAGCGGGCCGGCATCGAGGTGTTCTTCGTCACCGGGCGCCCGGCCCGCTGGATGGGCGTGGTCAGCGACCATGTGCACGGTCACGGCCTGGCGATCTGCGCAAACGGCGCGGCCGTCGTCGATCTGCACCGAGGCGGCCGCATCGTCGAGGTGAGCCCCCTGGAATGCGCGGCCGCGCTCCAGGTCGTGGACGCGCTGCGCAGCGCCGCGCCCGGCACCTCGTTCGCGGTCGAGCGCACCAGCGGCATCCACTACGAGCCGCAGTATCCGCCCCTCCTCCTGGACCCCACCGCGTTCGTCGCGCCGGCGGAGAAGCTGCTGGCCGAGGACTTCGTGGCACCGCTGACCCCCACCGACGGTGCGAATCCCGACTTCCCCGACCAGCCCGTCATCAAGCTGCTCGCGCACCACCCCGACCTGGAGCCCGACGCCTTCCTCGCACTGGCCCGTACGGCCGCGGGCGGCCTCGCGTCGTTCACCCGGTCCAGCCCCACCGCCCTGCTGGAGATCAGCGGCTCCGGCGTCAGCAAGGCCGGCACCCTCGCCCACTGCTGCGCGGAGCGCGGCATCAGGCCGGAGGAGGTCGTCGCGTTCGGGGACATGCCGAACGACATAGAGATGCTGACCTGGGCCGGCACCTCGTACGCCATGGCCAACGCCCACCCGGAGGTGCTGGCGTCCACCACGCACCGCACGGCCTCCAACAACGACGACGGCGTCGCGGTGGTCATCGAGGAGATCCTTCAGGCACACGGCCGACGGCTCTGACGGGGCACGGGCCGATCGGTTTCACGTGAAACATCGCTCGTGTGAAACATCGCCGGCCTGAAGCATCCGCCTCGGCAGGGCTCGCCCCTCACAGCGGCGCCTCCCACGTCACCATCGTCCCCGTCCCGTCCTCGCCGAGGCCGGGCCCGTACGTGCTGGAGCCGCCCAGCGACTCGGCGCGCTTGGCGAGATTCTTCAGGCCGCTGCGGCGGCCGCCGTCCGGAATGCCGATGCCGTCGTCGGCGACGGTCAGACGGACACCGTCGCTACCGTCCGGCAGGCTGATCGTCGCGTCGACGACGACCTCGATCCGGGCGGCCTGGGCGTGCCGGAAGGCGTTCGACAACGCCTCCCGCAGCGCGGCGATCAGGTTCTTGCCGGTCAGCTCGCCGACCCGGGAGTCGACCGGACCGACGAAGCTGGCCGACGGCTGGAAGCCGAGCGGTACGGCGGCGGTGCCGATCTCCCGCAGCACCCGGGTCCGCAGCCCCGACGGCGCCTCGGCCGGGCCCTGCTGGAGGGCGAAGATCGCGGTCCTGATCTCCTGGATGGTGACGTCCAGCTCGTCGACGGCCTTGCCGACGCCCTGCGCCACCTCGGGGACGACGGTTCTGCGCTGTGCGCTCTCCAGCATCATCCCCGTCGCGAACAGCCGCTGGATGACGAGATCGTGCAGATCACGGGCGATCCGGTCGCGGTCCTCATAGACCGCGAGGCGCTCGCGGTCGCGCTGGGCGTCGGCCAGCACCAGCGCCAGCGCGGCCTGCGCGGCGAACTGGGTGGCCAGTGTCCGCTCGGCGCCGGTGAACGGGCGGGCGCCCCGGGACCGCGGCGTGGCCAGCGTGCCGAGCACCCGCCCGCCGCTCTTGAGCGGCAGCATCATGCTCGGCCCGAAGCGCGGCGCGATCGCCGTCACCATGCGCGGGTCGGTGGCCGAGTCGTCCACGAACACCGGTTCTCCGGCGAGGAGTTGTTCGGCCACGGGGCTGTCGGGCGGAATCTGGGTGCCCATGATCCCGGTGGGGTCGTCCGCCGACACCGCGACGATCTCCAGACCGCCCTCGTCGTCGGGCAGCAGCACGATGCCGGCCGCCGAGTCCGCCAGCTTCCGGGCCTGCTCGGCGACGACCGCGAGTGCATCGTCGACATCGCTGCCGGCGAGGAGTTCGGTGGTCACCGCCACCGAACCGTCGATCCACCGCTCGCGCTGCCGGGTCGCCGCATGCACCCGGGCGTTGCCGATCGCGATACCGGCCTCGGTGGCCAGTACCCGCACCATGTGCAGGTCTTCCTCGCTGAACTCCCCGCCACCGCGCTTCTCGGTCAGATAGAGATTGCCGAAGATCTCGCCCTGGACGCGGATCGGCACCCCCAGGAACGTCCGCATCGGCGGATGTCCCGGCGGGAAACCGGCCGAGCGGGGGTCCTGGGTGAGGTCGGCGAGCCGCAGCGGTTGGGGGTCGTGGATGAGCGCCCCGAGCAGCCCCTTGTGTCCGTCGGGCAGCGCACCGATCCGCGCGTGCTCCTGCGCGGTCACGCCGTACGTCACAAAGTCCGACAGCCCCTCGCGGGCGTCGTCGATGATCCCGATGGCGGCATAGCGGGCGTCGGCGAGCTCGGCGGCGGTCTCCACGATCCGGTCGAGGGTGATGTGCAGATCGAGGCCCGCGCCGACCGTACGCATCGCCTCCAGCAGCTGCGGCACCCGGGCGGTCAGCTCGGAGGACAGGCCTTGGAGGCTGCGGGTGGCCTCGGTGGCGGCGTCCATGGGGTCGGGGGCCCGGCCCGTGTCACCGCCGGCGGCGTCCACGGGACCGGGAGCCGGACCCGCGTTGCCGCCCCCGGTGCCCATGGGCTCCGAGGGTGCGGGTCCTGCCGTGGCTGCCATGCCCAAGAGCCTAATAAGGGGGCAATTACGGAGCCATTTCTGCGGACAGCGCGGCCATCGGCAGGGCCGCGTCCACCGCCCGCTCGCGCTCCAGCATCCGCCGGAACGGGCCGTCGGCCGCCGCCAGCTCCGCATAGCCGCCACGCTGCACGGCCCGCCCGCGGTCCAGCACCAGCACCTCGTCGACCGCGTCGAGCCCGGTGAGCCGGTGGGTGATCAGCACCGTCGTACGGCCCTCGGTCGCGGCCAGCAGATCGGCGGTCAGCGCATCGGCGGTGGCCAGATCGAGGTGCTCGGCGGGCTCGTCCAGGACGAGCACCGGGAAGTCCGCGAGCAGGGCTCGGGCCAGGGCCAGCCGCTGCCGCTGGCCACCGGACAGCCGGGCGCCGTGCTCCCCGACCATGGTGTCCAGGCCGTCGGGCAGCCCCCGTACCCACTCGGCGAGCCGGGCCCGGCCGAGCGCGTCCCACAGGTCCTGGTCGTCGTCCGGGCCCGCGTGCCGGTCCCGGCGGGCGAGTTTCAGGTTCTCCCGCAGCGAGCTGTCGAAGAGGTGCGCGTCCTGCGCGCACAGCCCCACCAGCCGCCGCACCGCGTCACCGTCCACCGCCTCGGCGTCCGTCCCGCCCAGCGTGTACGTCCCCGACTCCTGGTCCAGGAACCGCAGCAGCACCTGCGCCAGCGTGGTCTTTCCGGAACCGGAGGGGCCGACGACGGCGAGCCGGCGACCGGCCGTCAGCGTGAGGCCGACACCGTCCAGCGCCGGCCGCACCTGACCGCTGTGGCGTGCGGTCAGATCCCGTACGACCAGCGGGAACGGCACCTCGGGAGCAGCCACGGGGACGGCCGGTTCCTGCACCGGCGCGTCGGCGTCCAGCACCTCGAAGACCCGCTCGGCGGCGTGCCGGGTGCGCTGCCGGTACTGGACCGCCAGCGGCAGCCCGGTCACCGCCTCGAATGCGGCGAGCGGGGTGAGGACGACGACCGCCAGCGCCACCCCGTCCAGCCGGCCCGCGTGCACCGCCTGCACGCCGACCACCGCGGCGGCGGCGACCGTCAGCCCGCACAGCAGCGCCGAGAGCCCGGCGCCGGTCCCGGCCACGGCGGCCGAGCGGGAGGCGATCCGGGTCAGCTCGCGGTCCGCGCGCCGCACCGCCTGGGTACGGGCCGTGAGGGCACCGGCCACCGTCAACTCGGCGGTACCGGTGAGCACATCGACGACCCGGGCGGCGAGCCGGCCGCGGGCCGGCGCCAGCTGACGCTCCGCCCGCCGGGCCAGCGCGCCCGACAGCAGCGGCACCCCCGCACCGGCGAGCAGCAGCCCGACGGCGAGGATCGCCCCGGCCTCCGGCAGCAGCCAGCCGGTGAAGCCGACGGCGCCCGCGCCGACCAGCAGCGCCGCCCCGACGGGCAGCAGCCACCGCAGGAAGTAGTCCTGCACTGCATCGACATCGGCCACGAGCCGCGACAGCAGATCGCCCCGGCTGCGCTCCTTGAGCCCGGCCGGCGCCAGCCGTTCGAGCCGCCGGAAGACGGCGACGCGTACGTCGGCGAGCATCCGGAAGACCGCGTCATGGGCGACCAGCCGCTCGGCGTACCGGAAGACCGCCCGCCCGATGCCGAACGCCCTGGTCGCGGTCACCGCCACCATCAGATACAGCACCGGCGGCTGCTGCGCCGCGCGCGAGATCAGCCACCCGGAGGTCGCCATCAGGCCCACCGCGCTGCCCAGCGCGAGGCTCCCGAGCAGCAGCGCCAGCGCGAACCGCGCACGGCGGGCACCGGCCATGCGGCGCAGACGGGTGAGCGCGCTACCGCCGACGGCGGCGGAGGGGGAGGCGGAGGGGGAGGGGGACGCCTGGTCGCCGGCCTCGCCGCCCGGTTCCCCGGTTGTCGCGGTGCCGGCCGGGTTCGCGGCACCGGCGCTCCCGCCCGCGCCGGCGGCGGTGGCGGCGGCCTGGCCGACGGCCGCCGCCGCGCCCGGCATCCGTCCCTGCTCCGCACCGGTTGCCGGATCCGGCAGCCGCACCACCCGGTCCGCGACCGCCAGCAGCGCCGGCCGGTGGACGACGAGCAGCACCGTACGGCCGACCGCGAGCCGCCGGACCGCGGCGACGATCGCCTCCTCGGTCTCACCGTCGAGATTCGCGGTGGGCTCGTCCAGAAGCAGGATCGGGCGGTCGGCGAGGAAGGCCCGGGCGAGCCCGAGACGCTGGCGCTGACCTGCGGAGAGTCCGGCTCCGGATTCACCGAGCCGGGTCGCCGTACCGTCGGGCAGCGCGTCGACGAAGTCCAGCGCGCCGGCGTCGGCCAGTGCGGTGCGCAGCGCGGCGTCGTCCGCGTCCGGCCGCGCCAGCCGTACGTTCTCGGCGATGGAGCCGGCGAACAGATGCGGCTGCTGCGGCACCCAGGCGATCCGCTGCCGCCAGCTGTCGGGGGAGAGAGACGCGATGTCCTGGCCGTCGACGAGGGCCCGGCCTCCGGACGGCTCGGTGAAACCGAGCAGCACGCTCAGCAGCGTCGACTTGCCGGAGCCGGAGGGGCCGACCAGCGCGACGGTCTCGCCCGGCCGGACCTCGAACGAGGTCGCGGGGAGCGAATCGGCGGCCCGCCTGGGGTGGCGGACCACCAGATTCTCCACGGCCAGGGCGGTGCCCCGGGGCGCGGGCGCGGTGCCGGGCACCGGCAGCGGCGTCTCCAGCACCGCGAAGATCTCCTCGGCGGCCGCGAGCCCCTCGGCCGCGGCGTGGTACTGCGCGCCCACCTGCCGCAGCGGCAGATACGCCTCGGGCGCCAGCACCAGCACCATCAGCCCGGTGTAGAGATCGAGCTCACCGTGCACCAGCCGCATCCCGATGCCGACCGCGACCAGTGCGACCGAGATGGTGGCGAGGAGCTCCAGCGCGAAGGAGGAGAGAAAGGCGATCCGCAGGGTACGCAGGGTCGCGCGGCGGTACTCGCCGGTGATGGTGCGGATGGCGGCGGCCTGGGCCTTGGCCCGGCCGAAGACCTTGAGGGTGGGCAGGCCCTCGACGACATCGAGGAAGTGCCCGGAGAGCCGGGCGAGCAGTCGCCACTGGCGGTCCATCCGCGACTGGGTCGCCCAGCCGATCAAGATCATGAACAGCGGGATCAACGGGAGGGTGAGGACGATCGTCAGCGCCGAGACCCAGTCGCCGGTGACGATCCGGGCGAGCACCGCGAGGGGGACGACGACCGCCAGCCCCAGCTGCGGCAGATAGCGGGAGAAGTAGTCGTCCAGGGCGTCGATACCGCGGGTGGCGAGGGTGGTGAGCTCGCCGGTGCGCCTCTCCGGGCTGCCGTCGTCGGCCGCGGTGCCGGCGCCCGGCCCCAGCCGTGCCGCCCGCTCGACCAGCCGCATCCGCAGCTCGGACTTCACCGCCGCGCTGGCCCGGTGCGCGGCCAGCTCGGTGAGCCAGGAGACCAGGCCGCGCCCGACGGAGACCGCGGCGAGCAGCACCAGCGGTGTGGTCAGACCGCCGAGATCGAGATCGCGCTGGAAGGCCCCGACCACAATCTCGGCGATCAGCATCGCCTGACCGACGACCAGGCCCGCTCCGGCAAGCCCCAGCAGCACCACCGCGATGAGGAAGCCGCGGGTGGCACGGGCGTAGCGGAGCAGACGCGGGTCGACGGGTTTCACGTGAAACATTCCATCCTGCTGTGGCCGCCCCGAGGGGCGGCGGCTCAGCTAGTGGGATTCAGCGATGTGCTGGGTGCCGATGCGCTTGCGGAACACCCAGTACGTCCACCCCTGGTAGAGCATCACGAGGGGCGCGGCGATCGCGGCGCACCAGGTCATGATCTTCAGGGTGTAGGCGCTGGACGAGGCATTGCTGACCGTGAGGCTCCAGCTCTCGTTCAGCGTGGACGGCATGACGTTCGGGAAGAGCGTCAGGAACAGCATCGCGACCGCCGCCGCGATGGTGATGCCGGAGAAGGCGAACGCCCAGCCCTCGCGCCCGAGCTTGTTGGCCCCGAGCGCCGCGGCCAGCGCGACGACCGCGACGATCATCGCGATCAGACTGGTGGAATCGCCCTTGTCGGCCTGGGTCCAGCCGAGGAAGCCGACCACGAGTACGGCAGTGACCAGCCCGAGGACGCCCGCCGTCTTGCGCGCCCGCTCCCGGATGTCACCGACCGTCTTGAGCGAGGCGAACACCGCGCCGTGGAAGGTGAACAGCGTCAGCGTGACCAGGCCGCCGAGCACCGCGTACGGGTTGACCAGGTCGAGAAGGCTTCCGACGTACTCCTTGTGCGCGTCGATCTGCAGGCCGCGCACGATGTTGCCGAACGCGACCCCCCACAGCACCGCGGGGATCAGCGAGGTCCAGAAGATCGCCTGCTCCCAGTTGCGCTGCCAGCGCTCCTCGCTCCGCTTGGCGCGGTACTCGAAGGCGACCCCGCGCACGATCAGGCAGACGAGGATGACCAGCAGCGGCAGATAGAAGCCGGAGAACAGGGTGGCGTACCACTCGGGGAAGGCGGCGAAGGTCGCGCCGCCCGCACTGAGCAGCCAGACCTCGTTGCCGTCCCAGACCGGCCCGATGGTGTTGATCAGTACACGCTTCTCGCGCCGGTCGCGGGCGAGGAGCTTGGTGAGGACGCCTATCCCGAAGTCGAACCCTTCGAGGAAGAAGTACCCGGTCCACAGGAAGGCGATAAGGACGAACCAGACGTCGTGGAGTTGCACAGTCGCCTCCTAGTACGAGAAGGCCATCGGCCGGTCGGCGTCCGTGCTGTCGCCGCCGATCTTGGTGGGCGGGTTGAGGTCGGAGTCGCTGAGCTCCGGAGGGCCAGCCTTGACGTACTTCACCAGCAGCTTGACCTCGATCACGGCGAGGATCGCGTAGAGCGTGGTGAAGACGATCATGGACGTGAGCACCTCGCCCTGCGAGACGCTTGGCGAGACCGCGTCCGAGGTGCGCAGCACGCCGTAGACGACCCAGGGCTGACGGCCCATCTCGGTGAAGATCCAGCCCCACGAGTTCGCGAGGAGCGGGAAGCCGAGGGTGACGAAGGCGAGCGACCAGTACGCCTTGGTCAGCCGGGCACCGAGCACCTTGTTCTTGGTGAGCGCGAGGTGCGGTGGCTCCTCGTCCCCCGTACGCAGTCCCGGAGCCAGCCAGAACTTCTTGCGGGTCAGCCAGAGCCCGGCGAGCCCGATGGCGAACGACGACATTCCGAAGCCGATCATCCAGCGGAAGCCCCAGTAGGCGACCGGGATGTTGGGCCGGTAGTCGCCGGGCCCGAACTTCTCCTGCTCGGCCCTGTTGACGTCGTTGATGCCCGGGACCGGCGAGGTGAAGTCGTTGTGCGCGAGGAAGGAGAGCAGGCCGGGCACCTCGATCGCGACCTTGTTGTGGCCCTCGTCGACATCGCCGTAGGCGAAGACCGAGAACGGCGCCGGCTTCTCCGTTTCCCACAGCGCCTCGGCGGCGGCCATCTTCATGGGCTGCTGCCGGAACATCACCTTGCCGAGCTCGTCACCGCTCACCGCGGTGAGGATGCCGGCGATGACCAGGGTGATCAGCCCGAGCCGCAGCGAGGTCCGCATGACCTTGATGTGCTTCTTGCGCATCAGGTGGAACGCGGAGATACCGACCATGAACGCGGCGCCGGTCAGGAAGGCCGCGGTCAGCGTGTGGAAGACCACCACCAGGGTGGTGTCCTGGGTCAGCACCTTCCAGAAGTCGGTCAGCTCGGCGCGTCCGTTGGCGGCGTTGTACTTGTAGCCCACCGGGTGCTGCATCCAGGAGTTCGCCGCCAGGATGAAGTACGCGGAGAGGATCGTGCCGATCGAGACCATCCACATGCAGAAGCAGTGGATCTTCTTGGGCAGCTTGTCCCAGCCGAAGATCCACAGTCCGATGAAGGTGGACTCGAAGAAGAACGCTATGAGCGCCTCGAATGCCAGCGGGGCACCGAAGACATCGCCGACGAACCGCGAGTAGTCGGACCAGTTCATGCCGAACTGGAACTCCTGGACGATGCCGGTGACGACACCCATCGCGATATTGATCAGGAACAGCTTGCCCCAGAACTTGGTGGCCCTGAGGTACTTCTCCTTACCCGTGCGCACCCATGCGGTCTCAAGTCCGGCCACCAGAGCAGCGAGGGAGATCGTCAGGGGGACGAAGAGGTAGTGGTAGACGGTCGTGATGCCGAATTGCCATCGCGCCAGTGTCTCTGGCGCCAACGCCAGTTCCACGCCTTGCTCTCCTTACGTCGCCATTACCCGTAGGGCAATGTCCCTTTTGCGTCACATAAAGCGGTACATACCGGGACGGGCTTGTGAACGCGTTCACATTCACAAGCAATTATCTCCTACGGCTCTGCGGCCTTAACTTCGGGGGTACGTGACCGCCGTCACGCTGCAATCCATGGCGTACGAACGCTTCCACGGGGCACGCCGAACACGCCCACGCGACCCCTTCCCCCGAGCTTCAACATATTGTTGAATTCGTGGCCATGAAGGTCCTCATCACATGGCCCGCAGGGCAATTGACCGCGACTCTCGATGACACCCCGACCGCCGCGGCGCTCATCGCCGCACTGCCGGTCGATTCCACCGCCCACACCTGGGGCGAGGAGGTCTACTTCGACACCGGGCTCACGCCCGCGCTGGAGGCCGGCGCCCGCCAGGTCGTCGAGCCCGGCACGGTCGCCTTCTGGCCCCCGGGCAACGCACTCGCGCTGCCCTACGGCCCCACACCGATATCCGAGGGCGACAAGCCGCGCCTCGCCTCCCCCTGCAATGTGCTGGGCCGCATCGACGGCGCCCCCCGCACCCTGGCCACCGTCCGCAGCGGCGACCCCATCCGCGTACAGAAGGCCTGAGGCCGCGGGTCGGGACCCGCGGCCGCCAGCAAGGCCTTACCGGGACTTACAGCGCCTTGCGAAACTCCTCCGCGGCCTGCAGGAACAGATCCATCGCCGGCGTCTCGCCGATCGTGACCCGTACGCCCTCGCCGGGGAACGGCCGCACGACCACCCCGGCCCGCTCACAGGCCGCCGCGAAGTCGGTCGTCCGGTCCCCCAGCCGCAGCCAGACGAAGTTGGCCTGCGTCTCGGGGACCGTCCAGCCCTGTCCGAGCAGACCGTCGACCACCCGCGCCCGCTCGGCCACCAGCGCGTCGACCCGCTCCATCAGCGCCGACTCACTGCGCAGCGACGCCACCGCCGCCTCCTGCGCGAGCTGGCTCACCCCGAAAGGCACCGCCGTCTTGCGCAGCGCGGCGGCCACCTGCGGGTGTGCCACCGCAAAGCCGATCCGCAGCCCCGCCAGGCCGTACGCCTTGGAGAAGGTGCGCAGCACACAGACATTGGGGCGGTCGCGGTAGAGGTCGATACCGTCCGGCACCTCGGCATCGCGGATGAACTCGCGGTAGGCCTCGTCCAGCACCACCAGCACATCGCCCGGCACCCGGTCCAGGAAGGACTCCAGCTCCGCACGGCGCACGACCGTGCCGGTGGGGTTGTTGGGGTTGCAGACGAAAATCAGCCGGGTCCGGTCGGTGATCGCCGCAAGCATCGCGTCCAGGTCGTGCACCTCGCCGGAGGTCAGCGGGACCTGTACCGGGGTCGCGCCGGAGACCTGGGTGATGATCGGGTACGCCTCGAACGACCGCCAGGCGTAGATCACCTCATCACCGGGCCCGGCCGTCGACTGCACCAGCTGCTGGGCCACGCCCACCGATCCGGTCCCGGTCGCCAGATGATCCACCGGCACCGAGAACCGCTCGGCCAGCTCCGCCATCAGGCCGGTGCAGGCCATGTCCGGGTAACGGTTGAAGGAACCGGCCGCGGTCACCGCGCGCTCCAGGACACCGGGCAGCGGCGGATAGGGGTTCTCATTGGAGGACAGCTTGTAGGTGACGGGGCCATCCGTCGCCGCCGGCCGGCCCGGCTTGTAGGTGGGGATACCGTCCAGCGCAGCACGCAGCTTCGGGGTCTTCTCGCTCACCGCAGGTCCTCCTCGACCGTCCCGCTCCTCTTCAATACTGCACACCTTATGAGGATTGGCCCGTTCGGCGGCAGACCCGGACGATGGCCGGATCGCCGCCCGCACCACACCTGCCCCCGCCGAGCCACGCGTACCACCCCGCGCGAAGCCTCCAGAGAGCGCTCCCCGCGCCACTGCGCGCCGGTGGCTTGCGCCGTGGCGCGCGTCCCTCGTCAAGGTGACTTGAGACCTCTTCGAGACCTGAACCGATCGACAGGCAGGGACGTAAGATCTCCCTCCGAATGGTCAATTGCCGGATCAACTACCTTGTTTTTCAAGGTAGTTGACGGTGCATCACCATGCAGAAACGTGCCTTTCCGCGGCCCGCGGTCCCGCCCCGCGAATGGCCCTGTCGAGCCCTACTATCGGCTCGCCATGACAGCAGCAGGGAAGCACCAGGTGAGCCGGTCGACCGGTCGCCGGCTGGGGCGGGCGGGCATCCGGGACGTGGCCGCCGCAGCCGGGGTGTCGATCACGACCGTCTCCGACGCGCTCAACGGCAAGGGCCGGCTTCCGGATGCCACCCGTAGCCACGTCCGCGAGGTGGCCGACCGGCTGGGCTACCGCCCGTCCGCAGCCGCCCGCACGCTCCGTACCGGCAAGTCAGGACTCCTCGGCCTGACCGTGACCACGTACGGGGATGAACCTTTCACCTTCACCGAATTCGCGTACTTCGCGGAGATGGCCAGAGCCGCCACCTCCGCGGCCCTGGCCCGCGGCTATGCGCTGGTCATCCTCCCCGCGACCTCCCGCCACGACGTGTGGTCCAACGTCGCCCTCGACGGCACCGTCGTCATCGACCCTGCCGACGGGGACCCCGTCGTCACCGAGCTCGTCCGGCACGGCATCCCCGTCGTCTCCGACGGCCGACCCGGCGGCACCCTGCCGGTCACCGGCTGGGTCGACAACGATCACGAAGCCGCCGTCCTCGGCCTGCTCGACCACCTCGCCGACGCCGGCGCCCGCCGCATCGGCCTGCTCACGGGCACCACCACCGACACCTACACCCGGCTGTCGACGACCGCCTATCTGCGCTGGTGCGAGCGGGTCGGCCAGGACCCGGTCTACGAGTCCTACCCGGCGCACGACCCGTGCGCGGGCGCCGTCGCCGCCGACCGCCTGCTGGCCCGCCCGGACCGGCCGGACGCCGTCTACGGGCTCTTCGACCCCAACGGCACCGACCTGCTCGCCGCCGCCCGGCGCTACGGCCTGCGGGTACCGGAGGACCTGCTGCTGGTCTGCTGCAGCGAGTCCACCGTCTACGCCACGACCGAACCGCCCATCACCACGCTGTCCCTCAAGCCGCGCCGCATCGGCACCGCCGTCGTCCAGATCCTCATCGACGCCATCGAAGGACTCGACAACGGACGGCCCATCGAACAGGTGATACCGACCGACCTGATCGTGCGGACCTCGTCCCAGCGGCGGTCGCCCAGAACGACCGTCAGCCCGCCGCGGGGACCGACCGGCGAGTAAGTGTGCCGCCATGTACGGACATGGGGATCTCCCGTGCCCATGGGGGTCCCCCGCTCGAGCGAAGCCGGGAGTGGGGAAAAGGTGAGAGCTCGGGGAAGGGCGTTCCGGCCGATGCCGGGCGCCGTTACCGGCCAGGAAAAAACAGGGCGATCCCGGGAGAAATCAGCCGTGAACGCCGGGCTTCGTCGGATTGACCACCCCCGGGTGCGTCACAACCCGCGATCGGCATTCCTATGATGGGCGCACGACACCGCGGACCGCCGTCGACCAGGCAAAGGTCCGAGAGGTGCACGGCGGCGCAACGGTGGAGGGGTCGATGACTCAGGGGGCCAGTCAGGGACCCATGGTGTGGACCATGGCGGCACAGACTCCGGAGTCCGCTCCGTTGCCCGGAATGCCCTCCGGCGTGCCCGGATCACCCGTCCCTCCGGCCGGTCCGCCGCTCCGTCTGCCCGCCGGCCCGCCGACCGCACCTCCCGTGGTGCCGCCCGCCGCGCGGCCCGTCGAGCTGCCCGAGGAGTACACCCCGACGGCGCGCGATCTCCCGGTCATCACCCCGGGACGCACCGACACCCTCATCGACCGACCGGCCGTCGTCCCGGTGCCCGAAACGGCCGATGACGCCGACGCGCCCGAGGGCATGGGACCGCTGTACGTCGTCGGCGACGTACACGGCTACTACGACGAGCTGCGCGAGGCACTGGCCGCCGAGGGCCTGATCGACGCCGACGGAAACTGGGCGGCCGGCAACGCCCGGCTCTGGTTCCTCGGCGACTTCACCGACCGCGGCCCGGACGGCATCGGCGTGATCGACCTGGTCATGCAGCTCTCCGCACAGGCCGCGGCGGCCGGCGGCTACTGCAAGGCCCTGATGGGCAACCACGAACTGCTGCTGCTGGGCGCCAAGCGGTTCGGCGACACCCCCGTCCAGTCGGGTGCCGGCACGGCCTCCTTCCAGGCGGCCTGGCTCCTGAACGGCGGTCAGAAGACCGATATGGACCGGCTGCAGGACCACCACCTCCAGTGGATGGCCCGGCTGGACGCCGTGATGGAGGAGGACGGGCATCTGCTCGTGCACTCCGACACCACCGCCTACCTCGAGTACGGCGACTCCATCGAGGCCGTCAACGACACCGTCCACGACGTGCTCACCCGCAGCGACGCCGGCGAAGTCTGGGACCTGTTCCGCAAGTTCACCAAGCGCTTCGCCTTCCGCGACGAATCCGGCTCACAGGCCGTACGCGAGCTCCTGAACGCCTACGGCGGCGCTCGCGTCGTGCACGGCCACAGCCCGATCCCGTATCTGCTGGGCGAGGTCGGCACGGAGGACGGCGAGGGTGACGGCATCGCCGTCGACGGTCCGCACGTCTACGCCGACGGTCTGGCCATCGCCATGGACGGCGGCATCACAATGGCCGGAAAGCTGCTGGTCGTTCAACTCCCGCTGACTGGCTGAGGGTTCCGGGGGCAGGGGTACGTCGGGCCGGCCGCTGGTCGACCGGGGCGGAACCGGGGGGACGGGACGGGCGGAATCCGGTCGTTGCATTACTCAAATTCCGCAAACTCTCTGTCACCCCATGCCGGAGTCGCTCTACCATCGGTCTATCCGTAGCAGGCTCTCCTCCGTTTCCGCCCACTGCCCGGCCAACGCCGGCCGTACGGCCCTACGGAGCATCGGGGGATGCACATGAACAGCGCTCCGCACCTGCTGAACGAGGATCGCGCGGAATTCGCGCGGATCCTTGATGAGGCGCTGCGTACCGCCGATTACCGCCCGGACGACCCCACCGCCGCCGCGGGAAAGCACCTCAACGCCGAGCAGTTGCGCACGATGGCGCTCAGCGCGACCACTGCCATCGCCGCCTGCGCCACGGCCGAATACCAACGCTATGTGCAGCTCCGTGCCGAGTTGCGGGCGCCGGCGCCCGCGTCAGCCGGCGCCGGGGCGAGCGGTGCGGAGCCGGCCGAGGCAGCCGACGGGGGACTTGGACTGGCCACCGCCACGGCCATGGGCGAGGCCGAATCCACCGGTGCCGGGCTGGCCGCGATGATCACCGTTCTCGCCCCGGTGCTCGCGGGCATCGCCGCGGTCCTCTTCCTCCTCATCGGCTATGTCCTGCGCACCATCAGCCCCGACCGGTCGCTGGCGCAGCCGTTGATCAGCGTCGGCTGGATCTTCGCGGTGCTGACCGCCGCCGGCGCCGTCGTCGCGATGTGCGGTCTGCTCATCACGGCGCTGCGCAACGGCTCGTCCGCCCGGTCCACCAGAGCCGACGAACTGCGCGAGGCGCTGGAGAACGCCCACGAGGCCTGGCGGCGCGCTCTCCTGGAGCGCGGTCTGCTGCCGTTTCTCCGCGAGGCGCTGGCCGACCCGGCGGCCACACCGGACGACGACCCCGTCCGCTACGTCCCGCGCCGCACGACGGCCCCCGAGAGCCGCATCCCCACGCTCGGCTACACCCGCCCCGAATTCACCAGCCCCGACATCGGCTCCTCGGGATCCCGCCCGCGCTACTCCAGCCCGGACTTCACCAGCCCGGATTACGGCGGGCCGGACCACGCACCGGACTGAGGCGGCGTCCGGTGGCAGGCCCGTACGGAGCTGCCGCCGCTACAGGCGCCGAACGGCCTGTGCCTCCGCCCTCTCGACCGCGGTACGGCCGTGGACGTGGACGAGTGCGAGGTGGAACAGCGCCGGGGCCAGTGGGGCCCACCGATGGATGCGGTCCGTACGCAGGAGATAGCGGGCCACCTCCCCGGCGCGGAAGGGCACAAAGTCGGTCGTCTGGTGTTCCCACCTGTCGGCGACGCCCCTGCTCATGCGTGCCTGGAGGCCGTCGCGGGTCAGGTCCGTCAGCCTCGCGTAGAAGTGCGCGCTCCAGTGGCGCCGCTCCACATCGAGCGCGAAGGCCAGCAGGGTGAGCTGGTACTCATGCTGTTCGAGCGACAGCTCTTCGCGCATACCGCGCCGGGCCACCGCGTACAGGTCCGGCGCGTTCCGTCCGGACGAGTCGATGTTCCGGGACAGGCCCTCGTTCACGGAGGAGTTCCACACGCCCGGTGCCATCCGTACACGCTCTCCGCGCTGGCTGACGACGAGCATGTCGTCGGCGGTGACCACGGCGATGTTGACGGCGAAGCTGCACTGCAGGAAGGCCGGGGCGGACAACGGACGGTCCGGGTCGAGGTAGCGGGAGCGCGGGGTGGCACCGCTGGGCAGGCGCCGGTCGAGTTGCTGGGCGGCGAGAAAGGTGTAGTAGTCCGTCGGCCGCAGCCGCAGGTGGACTTCGGGCCGTTCGTCGAGCGCGGTGCGGGAGACGTCGAACGACTCGACGGCGTACCGCAGGCCGTTCCACACCGGCGTCTGGCCCTCCACCTGGAGCTGAGCGCTCTCTTCCGCGATCTCCTCCCGCCAGTCGGCCATCTCCGAGGGCAGGGCTATCTCGTCGTCCAGCACCTGGATGTGGATCGCCTCGGGAGCGATCGCCGACTCGCCGTCGCCTTCCACGATCAGGGCAGAGGTGTGCAGCGGTCCCAGGGAGAAGGTCGTCCAGGCCCTGGCGGTCTCCTCGTCACGCCTTTGCAGGTTGCGCACCGCGAGGGCCGAACGCTTACGGATCTTGAACCAGGCGTCCTGCAGCGGCTGTTGGAACAGCGTGGCCAACACCATGCCGATGACCGCGCCGACCACTCCATTGGCAACATCGATTCCGCCCATGCCCGGAGACTAGACAGAAACGATCAAGGAACGGGTCCGCTTACCCGTTCCGTTACCTCCGCTCGCGCCCGGGAAGGCCCCCGCCGTGGGCAGGGGCCTCGATCCGGGCCGGTCGGAGCGCGATACCTAGTCCGCGATCGGCAGATAGACGCGGTTGCCCGCCGCGGCGAACTCCTTCGACTTCTCGGCCATACCGGCCTCGGGGTCGATGGACAGATCGCCGCCGTGCTCCCGGCGGATGTCCTGGCTGATCTTCATCGAGCAGAACTTCGGGCCGCACATCGAGCAGAAGTGGGCCGTCTTCGCCGGCTCGGCGGGCAGCGTCTCGTCGTGGAAGGCGCGTGCCGTGTCCGGGTCGAGGGCCAGGTTGAACTGGTCCTCCCAGCGGAACTCGAAGCGTGCGTCGGAGAGCGCGTCATCCCATTCCTGGGCGCCCGGGTGGCCCTTGGCCAGATCTGCCGCATGAGCCGCGATCTTGTACGTGATGACGCCGGTCTTGACGTCGTCGCGGTCGGGCAGGCCCAGGTGCTCCTTGGGCGTGACGTAGCAGAGCATCGCGGTGCCCCACCAGGCGATCATCGCCGCGCCGATACCGGAGGTGATGTGGTCGTAGGCGGGCGCGATGTCGGTGGTCAGCGGGCCGAGCGTGTAGAACGGGGCCTCTTCGCAGATCTCCTGCTGGAGGTCGATGTTCTCCTTGATCTTGTGCATCGGGACATGGCCCGGGCCCTCGATCATGGTCTGAACGCCATGCCGCTTGGCGATGGTGTTCAGCTCACCGAGCGTCTTCAGCTCCGCGAACTGGGCCTCGTCGTTGGCATCCGCGATGGAGCCGGGGCGCAGGCCGTCACCGAGCGAGTAGGTGACGTCGTACGAGGCGAGGATCTCGCAGAGCTCCTCGAAGTGGGTGTAGAGGAACGACTCCTTGTGGTGCGCCAGGCACCAGGCCGCCATGATCGAGCCGCCGCGGGAGACGATGCCGGTCTTCCGGCGGGCCGTGAGCGGGACATACCGGAGCAGCACACCGGCGTGCACCGTCATGTAGTCCACGCCCTGCTCGGCCTGCTCGATGACGGTGTCCTTGTAGATCTCCCAGGTCAGCTCCTCGGCCTTGCCGTCGACCTTCTCCAGAGCCTGGTAGAGGGGGACGGTGCCGATCGGGACGGGGGAGTTGCGCAGCACCCACTCGCGGGTGGTGTGGATGTTGCGTCCGGTGGACAGATCCATGACCGTGTCGGCTCCCCAGCGGGTCGCCCAGGTCATCTTCTCCACCTCCTCCTCGATGGAGGAAGTGACTGCCGAATTGCCGATGTTGGCGTTCACCTTCACCAGGAAGTTCTTGCCGATGATCATCGGCTCGATCTCCGGGTGGTTGACGTTGGACGGGAGTACGGCACGGCCGGCCGCGATCTCGTCGCGGACGAACTCGGGCGTGACGTTCTCGCGGAGGGCGACGTACTCCATCTCCGCGGTGATCTCGCCGCGCCGGGCGTAGGCGAGCTGGGTGACCGCGGCGCCGTTGCGGCCGCGGCGGGGCTGGCGCGGGCGGCCGGGGAAGACCGCGTCCAGGTTCTTGAGGCCACCGCGCGGCGAGGTGTGCTTGAGGCCGTCGTCCTCCGGCCGCATGGGGCGGCCCGCGTACTCCTCGGTGTCGCCGCGGGCGATGATCCAGTTCTCCCGCAGCGGCGCGAGGCCACGACGGACATCGGTTTCGATATTGGGGTCGGTGTACGGCCCTGACGTGTCGTAGAGCGTCACGTGCTTGCCGTTGGTGAGGTGCACCCTCCGGACCGGGACCTGGAGGTCCGGACGTGATCCGGAGACATAGCCCTTGTGCCAGCCGATCTGCGGCTCACCGCCGGCACCGTTTTCGTTTTCGGGCGTGCGTGCATCCTGCAGAGTCATGAGACCCAACTCCCTACGCCGGCATTACCCGGTAACAGGTTCGGCGGTCGACGCAGCGGCTTCCGTCCGCCGACGTTTCACGTGAAACGTCGCTGGGACGAAGGTCAGCGCCCTCTCAGCCCGGTGCTCCGAGCTCCCGCGATTGCAAAGGTGGCACCACGGTAGCGGCCGATGCGGCGGAGTGAACAGGGGGCCCCATGAGTTCTTGCAATGATCTGGGGGTGAGCCCTCATGAGTCCCACCACCACTCCGGCGCGCACTCACACGGGCATGGCCATGGCCCTGCGGCGCCTGTCTCCCGGCATCTGCGCAAGGTCATCGCGGCGGTGCTGATCCCGTTCGCCGCCGCGGTGGCAGTCGGCCTGGTCGTGCTCTGGCCTGGCGGCGCGCCATCCCACAAGCCGTCCGGCGTCGGCTTCGACCAGCCCACAGAGCGGGCCAGAGTGATCAAAGTGGTGGAGGTGAACTGTGCGGATGTCCATGCCGAACAGCCACCTCAGACACCATCGCCGACGGGCCAGCCACCGACCGGGGGAGCGGCCGAGGGCAAGTCCTGCCAGCAGGCGACCATCAAGGTCACCACGGGGGAGAACGCCGGGCGCACCTTCCAGACGGTGGTGACACCGGACGCCCTGCGGCATTACACGACCGGGCAGGACGTGGTGGTGTCGTACTCCCCCAAGGCACCGAAGGATCTGCAGTACTCGGTCAGCGATGTCGACCGCAGCGTTCCGATGTGGGTGCTGGCCGGGATCTTCGCCTTCGCCGTCGTGATCGTGGGCCGGCTGCGCGGCGTACTCGCGCTGGTCGCACTGGCCGCCAGCTTCGTCGTCCTGACGCTGTTCATCCTCCCGGCGATCCTGCAGGGCTCCAATCCACTGGTGGTGGCCGTGGTCGGGGGCTCCGCGATCATGCTGATCGCCCTCTATCTGTGCCATGGGCTGACGGCCCGTACCTCCGTGGCCGTGCTGGGCACCCTCGCCTCATTGCTGCTGATCGCGCTGCTCGGCTCGGTCTTCATCGGGTGGGCACTGCTGACGGGCAATACGGACGACACGACCGGATTGGTGCATGGGCTCTATCCGAACATCGAGATCCGCGGTCTGCTGCTGGCGGGGATCATCATCGGGTCGCTGGGTGTGCTCGACGATGTGACGGTGACGCAGACCGCAGCGGTGTGGGAGCTGAAGGAGGCGGACCCGACGGCGGGCTGGCGCAAGCTCTATGGCTCGGCGATGCGGATCGGACGCGATCACATCGCATCCGTCGTCAACACCCTCGTCCTGGCTTACGCGGGCGCCGCACTGCCGTTGCTTTTGCTGTTCTCGATTGCACAGAGCAGCGTCGGTACGGTCGCCACGAGCGAGGTGGTGGCGGAGGAGATCGTCCGCACGCTGGTCGGCAGCATCGGCCTGGTGGCCTCGGTCCCGCTGACGACACTGCTGGCGGCGCTCGTCGTCTCGGCGGACCGCAAGGACCATGGCGCGCAGACGGCAGCGGGGGCGGCGGCCCTGAGGGGAGGAGCGGGGGCCGGTACGGGCTCCGCAGCAGGCGGTGCCGACGATGCGCCCACGGGCCGTACGGGCGGCCGTACGGGACGGCGCGGAGGGCGCGGCAGGCGACGCAAGCCGTAGCCGCGGTGGCGAGGGACACGGAAGGTCAAGACGACAGGCGGGCACGGAGGTCTCTCGCAGGCCCAAGAGGGCACAAAGGCAAGGGAACTGACCGCCGTGCCCGTTATGGCGCGCCGATAGGAACGGTGCGTTCGGGGACGGATCAGCCGGCGGGCGCCTCGGTGAGGATCCGGTCCAGCACGGCCTCCAAGGTGTCGCAGACCTCTTCCTTGCCGAGCGGCACGAGCCGGTCCGTACGGTCCAGGAAGGCGACCAGTGGTGCGGCGCTCACCCGGAACAGCGCACGCTCGGCGCCTACTTGGAGGCTGATGAAGACATCGCTGAGGTGCTCGGGGGAGGCCGGTTCGATCCGCACATCGCCCTCACCGGATGGCCGGCTCAGCCCGTCCAGCAGCAGCTCCCGCCCGAAGGCCCAGGTCACGGGCGCATCGCCGGGCAGATCGAAGGTGAGGCGAACGGCGTACGGATCGGCGCTGTCGAAGTCCAGCGCCACCGGGATCCGGAACGCGAGCTCCTCCGAGACGACGAAGCTCATGATCACTTCTGCCTGAACTGTGTCGGTCATCAACCACTGCCCCGCACTTGATCGGAGATGGCCGGGAAACATCCCCCGTAGCCCTATTGCCGCCATCGTCTGCCAGGCGCAAGCAGATCACAAGGAGTGAGTTTTCAGATACTGATAGAGAAGGCGAGTGTCGTTAGTGTCGCCTCCGCCATTTTTCGTAGTCGATCCGTAACGGACTGCAATCGGTGCAGTTCGTTGGCGGGAAGTGACACCGCTAGCGTCGCCGCGGCCGCTCCCACCTGAATGGGGATGGCCGAACACACCGTGCCGATGGCATATTCCTGACGCTCGTAGGCGGCGTGACCGCGACGCACCGTATCCAAACGCCGCAGCAAATCGTCCTCAGATCGCAGGGAAAAGGGCGTTATCGACTGCACGGGATAGCGCGACAGATGCTCCTTCCTCGATGCCTCGTCAAGCTGCGCGAGCAGACACTGCCCGATCGCATGAGCGTGGGCGGTGGTACGAAAATCAACCCATTCCTCCACCGGCGGCCGCTCCGGATCGTCGGTGACCGCCACCACCTCCACCTCACCCTCCCGGTAGACGGCGAAGTAGACGGCGGCGCCCAGCTCCCGGCCCGCCACCGCCAGGGCCTCGGAGATCTGGACCCGCTGCCGGCGCCTGGCTCCGACCCGGCCGATGGCCTCCGCCGCCTCGCCGAAGACGAAGACGCCGTTCTCGCGCCGCAGATAGCCCTCGTGCGTCAGGGTCCGCAACAGGTGATAGGTCGTCGGCAGCGGCAGCCCGGTCTCTCTCGCGAGTTGTTTGGCCGGCGCTCCGTCTGCGTGCGCACCCACCGCCTCCAGCAGCCGGAGCGCCCGCTGCACCGACCCGATAAGGGTGGGGTGTG
This sequence comes from Streptomyces sp. NPDC002446, assembly GCF_053595675.1. Classification (NCBI taxonomy): domain Bacteria; kingdom Bacillati; phylum Actinomycetota; class Actinomycetes; order Kitasatosporales; family Streptomycetaceae; genus Streptomyces; species Streptomyces sp. NPDC002446. Next base: position 35,967 of record NZ_JBSFYC010000003.1, read on the forward strand.
AGGTGGATTCGCCGTTCACCATTGCCAACGCCAACCCCCAGATCCGCTCGCGGTGGGGCACGGGGGCCCCGGTCGCGGGACCCGCTCCCCCGACCGCGCGCGTCTCCCCAACCCCCGCGATGACGCCGGCCCGACCTCGGCTCACTCGGTATTTTCCGGAACGCCACCATCCGGAAGACGCCTGCGGTCCGCACTCTAGCCCCGCCCCTCAGACCGGTTGGCCGAAAGCCGGGGGAGTTGACCCACCTGGCCCACGAGTTGGCGTGAGTGTGCGAGCTCCGACCGACATCGGACGCGCGCGGACCGACATCGGACGGGGCCGGCCCCGGACGGGTGTGGCCCGGTCTCGGAGGGGTGGGGTCCGGCCTCGGAGGGGTGGGGTCCGGCCTCGGACGGGTGGGGTCCGGCCTCGGACGGGTGGGGCTCAGCCCCGGATGGGTGGGGCTCAGCCCTGGACGCGTGTGGCCAGCCCCGGACGCGTGTGGCCCAGCCCCGGATGGGTGGGGCTCAGCCTGGGACGGAGTGGGGACGGGGCGAGGCTGTCGTCGGACGTAGTCGGGTGCGGTCGAGCGGTCGTCGGGCGTGGTCGCCCCCGCCGCAGAATGCGGTCGAGGCCACCATCGGACGTGGTCGCCCGCGGCCGGGTGCGGTTCGGCCGCAGTGTGGGACGCGGTCGGGGCCGAGCTTGTCCGCGGTTACCCGCCGCTGAAGGCGGCCGGGGCCACCGTCGCGAGGTTGGGCCTCTAGCCCGCCGCCGCGATGAGTTGGACGGCGGGCGTCGAGCAGCAGGCCGGTAGCGGCGAATTCAGTACGGGTGGTGTCGATACAGCCCGGCTCGTACGGACGGGGCCGTATGGCTGGGCTCCGTACGGACGGGGCCGTATGGCCGGGCTCCGTACGGACTGGTCGGTGTAGCCGGGCCCGGTACGGACGGCTCGGTACGGACGGGTGCCCGGACGCAGCCGTCCGGGCGGGGGCGGTGCCGGCTTACCAGTCGCTCTTCGACGAGGACGACGACGAGCCGGTGAACTTGCGGACGAGGTAGACGACTCCGGCGATGAGGGCCGCCGCGATGAGGAGCTTGAACAGCACGTTGATCAGGAAGCCGAGCGCCGAGGCGAGCAGTCCCCCGAAGACCACGAGCAGAACGACGGGCACCACGACCCAGGTGACCCACCACGGAAGCCCTGCGAATATCCCCTTACCAGCCACTGCTCTGCCCTGCTTTCTCTCTGTCGCGTGTCTGTCGCGCTGTCCGTACCGGAATCTGTACCGCGCTATCTGTCGCTGCACTGTCTGTGCGCCGAGAGCACCGTTCGCGCGCCGGGCCGCTTGCCCGGCCGCCTCCGGTTCTCCCCTCACCAACGATGCTAGGGCGCGGAACACGGCTGCGGGGGCCTCGCAGCCCCGGTCCTCCCCTGACTCATCCCCTACGGGTCCCGGACACCGACCCTTAGCCCTCAGGAGGAGAGAAGACCACCATCACCCTGAGGTCCTCGCTGATGTGATGGAACTTGTGCGGTACCCCGGCAGGCACATAGACCACGCTGCCGCGCGCGACCATCTCCGTCTCCGCCCCGACGGTGATCGCCCCCCGGCCGCTGACGACGAAATACACCTCGTCCTGGGCGTGTGGCTGCTGCGGATCGATGCTGCCGGCGTCCAGCGCATACAGCCCCACCGACATGTTGCGTTCCCTGATGAACTGCAGATAGGCGCCGTCGTTGGCGGCCCGCTCCGCTTCCAGTTCATCCAGTCTGAAGGCCTTCATGCCGTTCGCACCCCTCGATGATTCACACTCGTCTGCGACGATCTCACCATGAAGCATTTTCTGGTCAAGACGATCGCCAACGCCGCGGCGCTTGCCGTGGCCATCTGGCTGCTCAAGGACATCACGCTGACCGGCGAGAACACCGGGCGCCAGGTTCTGACGCTGGTCCTCGTCGCGCTGATCTTCGGGTCGGTCAACTTCGTCGTCAAGCCCGTGGTGAAGCTGCTGTCCTTCCCTCTGTTCATCCTCACCCTCGGCCTGATCACGCTGGTCGTGAACGCGCTGATGCTGCTGCTGACATCCTGGCTCGCCGGCAAGGTCGACCTCGCCTTCCATGTGAACGGCTTCTGGCCGGCCCTGCTCGGCGGCGTGATCATCTCCATCGTCTCCTGGGCGATGCATGTGGTCCTTCCCGACGAGGACTGACCCTTGACCGCTGTGTTCCGCGTCTGCTTCGTCTGTACCGGCAACATCTGCCGGTCGCCGATGGCGGAGTCCGTCTTCCGCGCCCGCCTCGCGGAGGACGGGCTCGACGGCCTGGTCGAGGTGGACAGCGCCGGCACCGGCGGCTGGCACGAGGGCGACGGAGCCGACCCCCGCACCGTGGCCGTACTGCGCGCCGGCGGCTACCCGTCCGCCCACACCGCCCGGCAGTTCCGCGCCGCCTGGTTCGACCGCCTCGACCTGGTGATCGCGCTCGACTCCGGCCATCTGCACGAACTGCGCCGGCTGGCCGCCGCGCCGCAGGCCGCCGCCAAGGTCCGCCTGCTGCGCTCCTACGCGGCGGACGCGCCGGGTGACCTCGACGTACCCGATCCGTACTACGGCGGTTTCGCGGACTTCGAGGAGTGCCTGGAGATGATCGAGACGGCGAGCGAGGGGCTGCTCGCGGCAGTCCGGACCGAGGTCGCGGCCCGTACCGCGATCACGCCCCGTACAGTCGTCCCGGCCCGCACGTCCGAGCACGACGACGCCCGGCACCCCGCGCGGATCCCGGGCCACACGCAGGGGGAGGAGAGCGCATGACGGCCGACGGCACCCGCGCCGTACGGGCCGGGCTTCCCGATCCGGAGGCCTTCGAGCCGGCCCTCCCCGGCCCGGTTTTCGCGGCCCACTTCCACCTCCCCGGCGATGCCGCCGGTCCGTACACCTACGGCCGGGACGCCAATCCGACGTGGACCCGTCTGGAACAGGCCATCGGCGAGCTCGAATCCCCGGACGTGAGCGCACACACCGTTGCCTTCGCCTCGGGGATGGCGGCGATCACCGCCGTGCTCTTCGCCCAGCTGCGCTCCGGCGACGCGGTGGTCCTGCCCAGCGACGGCTACCAGCTGCTGCCGGCCGTCCGCACCCGGCTGGAGAGCTACGGGATCGAGGTCCGTACGGCTCCGACCGCACACGACGCGCAGCTCGACGTGCTGGACGGCGCCCGGCTGCTGTGGATCGAGACGCCCTCCAACCCCGGGCTCGATGTCTGCGACATCCGGCGGCTGGCCGATGCGGCGCACCGGTGCGGCGCCCTCGTCGCCGTCGACAACACCCTCGCCACCCCCCTCGGCCAGCGCCCGCTGGAGCTCGGGGCGGACTTCTCGGTCGCCAGCGGCACCAAGGCGCTGACCGGCCATGGCGACGTCCTGCTGGGATACGTCACCACCCGCGATGCCGCGCTGGCCGATTCCGTACGACTGTGGCGCAAGACGGTAGGGGCGATCCCCGGCCCCATGGAGAGCTGGCTGGCGCATCGCTCGCTCGCCACGCTCGCGCTCCGCGTCCGTCAGCAGTCGGCGGGTGCGCTGGCGCTTGCCACGGCGCTCGCCGACCGCCCCGAGATCACCGGTCTGCGCCACCCCGGACTGCCGTCCGACCCGTCCCACCAACTCGCCGCCCGCCAGATGCGTCCCGGCCGCTTCGGCTCCGTGGTCTCCTTCGTCCTGCCGGACAAAGCCCATGCCGAGCGGTTTCTGTCCGCGCTGACCTTGGTGGACGATGCGACGAGCTTCGGGGGAGTACGGTCCAGCGCCGAGCGACGGGCCCGCTGGGGCGGGGACGCCGTACCCGAGGGCTTCATTCGCTTCTCGGTCGGCATCGAGGAACCGGAGGACCTGGTCGCGGATGTCATCCGCGCTCTGGACGTGGCCGCAGAGGGCTGAGAACAGAATTGGCCGGCAGGGTATCCCCCCTCGTCACCCTGCCGGCCGCGGCATCTCGTGGACCGAGTCCACGTGTTTCACGTGAAACACGCTGTTTCACGTGAAACGAACCGCTCACACAAGGCTAGTTGACTGAGCGTCAGTGTCCAATCACGCTAGCGACACAGTCCTATCGACAAATTTATAGTTGGCCCGCGACCAGGCTTCCGAGGGACGCAGGAGGTACGCGATGGATCTGGCTCTGCTGCGCACCTTCGTCACGGTGCACCGAGCCGGCTCCTTCACCCGCGCCGCAGCCTTACTCGGCCTCTCCCAGCCCGCGGTGACCAGCCAGATCCGGGCGCTGGAGCGCCAGTTGGGCCGCCCGCTCTTCCTGCGATACGCCCGTGGCGTCACCCCCACCACCATCGGCGACGAGCTCGCTCACAAAGTGGCACCGCACCTGGACGCGCTCACCGAGATCACGGAGGCCGGCCTGGACCGAGACTCCGTCACCCGCACCCTCCATCTCGCCGGCCCCCCGGAGTTCCTCGCCGAACGCGCGCTGCCCGCACTGACCCCGCTCATCGCCCAGGGTCTGTCCATACGCACCGCCTTCGGCGCCACTGACGAACTGCTCACCGGCCTGGCCGCCGGCCACCACGATCTGACCGTCACCACCACCCGGCCGCGCGGTGGACTGCTCACCGCCACTCCGCTGTGCGACGAGGAGCATGTCCTGATCGCCGCACCGCACTGGGCGGCCCAGCTGGGCGGTCCGGCCGTGCTGCAGGCCGGGGGCGTGCGCATGCTGGATCCCGTACCGCTGGTCGAGGTCCATGAGAGCCTGCCGCTGATCGCCCGCTACTGGTCAACGGTCTTCGACGCCAAGCCCGCGGCCTCGGCCGCCGTGATCGCGGCCGACCTGCGGGCGGTGCTGTCGTGCGTCACGGCCGGCGCGGGGCTCGCCGTACTGCCCCGCTACCTGTGTGCCGACGCACTGGGCTGCGGAGAGGTCGTCGCGCTGCTCGACCCGCCGGTGCCCCCGCTGCGCACCTACTTCCTCACCGTACGGACCGGGACGCTCGGCCTGCCGCATATCGCACGGGCGCATGAGTCGCTGCTGCGGTCCGCCGTCGACTGGTGACGAAGGGGCAGGGGTTTCACCAGGCCGTGGTTGCGGCATCTGTCGACTATGACCGTACGGCCTGTCGTCAAACGCACCGCCCGCGCGATTCTGCTCGACGGAGCGGATCTCATTCTGATCAAGCGCACCAAGCCGGGCCGGGCCCCGTACTGGATCACTCCCGGCGGCGGCGTCGAACCCGAGGACGCCACCGTCATCGACGCCCTCCACCGTGAACTCGACGAAGAACTGGGCGCGAAGATCACGGACGTGGTGCCGGTCTTCGTCGACACCGTCGAGCACTTCAGCGACGGCGGGGTGGACGGCGTGAAGGTACAGCACTTCTTTGTGTGCCGGCTCGACTCGATGGACCTCTCGCGCCGCCACGGCCCGGAGGTCGAGGAGCCCTGCGGGGACTACGAGATCGTCCGGGTGCCCTTCACCCGCGTCGGAATCGCCTCCGTCGAGGTCGTTCCGCTGTCGCTGCGGCACTACCTGGACGGCAACATCGAGGGTGTACGGGCGATGCACGCCCCCGATCTGGGCTGAGCCCGGACGGCCGAGCCGCGGCGGCCACGTCAGCCGTCGCGCCGGTCGAACCACCCGCGGAACTCGGGCTCGTCCTCGGCAGGCCGGCGCGGCTGGGCGCGCGCCAGCACCCGCTCGACCCGGTCGAGGAACTCCGCATTGAGCTCCTGCACAAAGTCGTCCGGGCCCGGGACCTGCGGCGCCGCGACCGCGTCCTCGTGCAGCCCGCCCCGCAGGTGCTCGTTCTTGCGCTCCGCGCGCCGGAACGGCGGCCGCTCGCCCGCCTCGGCCGCGGCGCCGAAGAAGTCGCCGCCCTTGCGCTTGAAGTCGTCCGTGCCCCAGGCCCGCGCCCCGCGCTGCTGCGCCGGGACCTTGTGCAGATGCGGAATGTGCTTGGCGCAGTGGATGTACGCCTCCTCGACCTCGACCGTGACCCAGAGCTGGGCGCGCCGGCCGGGGACCGGGTCGACCGGCAGACCGGCGTGGAGCGCCCGCATCTCCTCGTCCATCACGACCCGCGCCCGGCCGTTGACGTGCAGCCCGATGCGGTCACGGGTGAAGTCGAGCATCAGCAGGCCCAGGCGCGGGTTCTCCGAGAGATTGCCGATGGAGGCCATCACGCCGTTGCCGCGGTACTCCGGGTACGCCAGCGTCCGTGCGTCGAGCACCTGGAGGAATCCGGGCGGGCCGGCGCGGAACGTCGCATCGCATTCGCCGTGCCGGTCGGCCGTGGCCAGGAAGAACATCTCCTGCCGAGCCACGAACTCCTGCATGCGGACGTTGAGGTGGTCCAGGACCTGGTCCTGGTAGAAACGGTCGGCGCGCTCGCTCGTACCGAGTCTCTGCTGCACCAAGTGCTCGCCGTCGCTTCCCGGGCGCTCCTGCCACCGCATGCTCTGCCGCTCCCCTGTCGGCCCGTATTCACCCTGTGCTGCCAAGACCTCAATCTCCTGCCGAGACCAGCTCTTCTATGGAGTCGTGCCGTATGCGGTCGGTCGGGATGCCGACCCCCACCAAAGCGTCCACACCGCTGCGGATCAACCCGGGCGGCCCGGAAAGGTAGGCGTCGTACTCCCGGAAGGGTCCGTATTGCCGTACAGCGTCCGGAAGTTGACCGGTTTCGCTGCTGGTCCCGCCGCGGACCGCGGGCCCGGTGGCGACGACCGGGCGGACGGAGAGCCAGGGGTGGGCCTGTTCGAGGTACAGCATGGTGTCGAGGTCGTAGAGGTCGTGGTCGCTGCGGGCGCCGTAGAAGACCTCGACGGGACGCCGGATGCCGCGCTCCGCGACGTCCTCGACCAGGGCCTTGATGGGCGCGATACCGGTGCCGCCGCCGACGCACAGCAGACCGTTGCGGGTGGTGTGGTCGACGGTCATCGAGCCGGCCGGCGCACCGAGCCTGATGACGTCACCGGGGCGGGCGCGGTGGACCATGGCGTTGGAGACCCAGCCTGCCGGGACCGCCTTGACGTGGAAGGAGAGCAGGCCGTCGGAGCGCGGTGCGCAGGCGAAGGAGTAGTGCCGCCAGACCCGCGGCCACCAGGGGGTTTCCACGCTGGTGTACTGCCCGGCGAGGAACGGGTAGGGCTGGTCGGGGCGGACCGTCACCACCGCGATATCGGGCGTCCGCAGCTCGTGCGAGACGACCTCGGCCTGCCACCAGGCGGGCGCCACGGCCTCGTCCTCGGCGGCCGCGTCGATCATGATCTGCGAGATCGCGGTGTACGCACGGACCCATGCGGCCTCGGTCTCCGGATTCCAGCTGGTCGTCGCATAGCGCGCGAGCGACCTGAGCAGGCATTCGCCGACCGCCGGGTAGTGGTCGGGCTGGGTGCCGTACTTGCGGTGCCCGCGGCCGAGATTGGCGAGGTACGCGGTGAGCACCTCGGCGTCGTCGACATGCTTGGCGGCGGTGAGCAGCGCCCTGAACAGCCGGTCGCGCTGGGTGTCCATCGAGGCGGGGAACAGTGCCCGCAGATCGGGGTGCTGGACGAAGAGCAGTGCGTAGAAGTACGAGGTGACCTTGTCCGCCACGGGGTCGATCTCGGCCATGGTGCGACGGATGAGGATCGCGTCGGGAGAGGCGGGTGTTGCGGAGGAGGCCGAGGCTTCCAGAGCGTCGAGGGTGGGCTCCGGGGCGGGGGCGGCGGGACGCTGCTTGGGGGTGAAGACGGAGGGGGCGGGTGCCTCGTTCTGCGCGGCCGGCTCCGTGGCGGGTACGGCACTGGCGGGGGCTCCCGTGGGGCGGGCCGACTCATGGACGGGCTCAGGCTCACGGCCCCGGACGGGCTCACGCTCCCAGACGGGCTGACGGATCGGCTCGCGCTCCTGGAGCGGCTGGCGCACCTGCTCGCGCTCCTGAACGGGCTGGCGGACCGGCTCGCGCTCCTGGACCGGCTCGGGCGTATGGCGCGGCGGGACGAACGGAGAGAAGGGGTCGGCGTACGCGGGGGCCGGGGCGGCCTGTTCGGTGTAGGCGGACGCGGCCGGCTGCCGGTCCGGCTCGTGGCGCGGCCGGGGTGCCTGTGACGGTTCCGCTTCCCGCTCACGCGCGGCTGCGGTGCCTACCGGCCGGATCGGATTGACCGGCCGGCTGGGTATCTGTTCCCGTTCATCCCGTTCACTGGGGTCGTTCCGCTTACCGAAGTCTCTGTGTTCACCACGGCCATTGCGTTCACCGCGGTCATTCGGTTCGGTCCGGCCGTCCTGCTCCTGCCGCTCCTGCTGTTCTTCGGAGGACTTCTTCGCCGGTGGCGTAAACCAACCCCAATCGCCACTGCTGCCGCCAGAAGAGCCGTTATCGGCCGACGTGGTGGTCGGAGCGTCCATGGTCTGCCTCGCCTCGAACGTCTTTCGGTTGTCTTCGCACTTCCGTGGATCGGAACTGCCCGGAATTCCCCCGCCCTGTCCCGGAATTCTTAATCGACTCAAGCGATTCCGGCAAGACCCTCCAAAGCGGACAGACCCTACTCCCCTGCCTCAATGTGGAGCAGATGCCGTGTCAGCAGCATGTCAGCCCTGCCCATCACAACGGACAAACAGTCGGAAGTCCGGGTGTCACGGGCCGCTTCGCCGCTAAGCTGACGAGCTTTGCCCGCCTTCGCGCCCCGCGGAAGCCCTTACCCGCGCCAAGCCGGACTCGACCATACCGGCAGTAGTTGAAACCACAAGCCCTGATCTTGGAGCACTCCGCGCGGCCTCTCCGATATCAGTGATCCTCCCCACAGACTGGATTTTCAGCGCACACAGCGGGCGAATCCCACGCAGAAAGATCGGAATTACCGGCCAGTACGCACCAGTTCGTAAGCCTCGCGCAGATCACGCCCCGCGTATGCATATGAAGCCAGGCCACTGACATGGTGATCGGCATTCACCGCCACAGATCGGGGGACCACCGCGAACAGTTCGGTATCCGACTGCGAGTCGCCGTACGCCACGCAGTCGGCCCGGGTCAACCCGTACTGCACACAGAGTTCATCCGCGATACGCACCTTCGCCGCCGACGAGAGGATGCCGGCCGGGTCCACCGACTGCCGGATCGGCACGGCGGGCCACCGCGATCCGTGCGCGGTGTCGGCGCCCCAGGACAGCAGCCGTTCGACGAAGAAGTCGGGCGACAGGGAGATCACCGCGCAGCGCTCGCCGCGCGCCCGGATATCCGCCCAGACCTCCTGAATTCCGGCAAGCCAGGGTGCGCTCTCGAAGGCCGCGGCCACCTGAGGTTCGGTCAGCTCGGCGGCCCAGAGGTCGCACGCCCGCTGCGCGTACTGCGGCGGTGTCAGCTCCCCCGCCACGAAGCCGCGCTCCAGCTCGGCGATCTCCCGGTCCAGCCCGAGCTGCCGGGAGATCTCAACGTTGGCCGCGGACCCGTGAAGCAGGGTGCCGTCCATGTCGAACAGATGCAGCTTGCTCATGGGCGGAGCCTAGGGCGTGCGAGGTGGACGGGTCAGGGTGGGACAGGCTCGGGGCGCTCAAGGGGGAGTGGCCGGGAACGTACTCAGGTGCGCGTATGCGCGGATACTCCCGCCGGCAGATGTACGGCGGGGCGCCGGGCGCGACCGTGGACCGTATGCAGCAGCTCAGCCGGCCCGCCCGCCGGGCCCTCCTCGTCCTCCATGTCGCCGTATCCGTCAGCTGGCTCGGGCTCACCCTCGGGCTTCTCACGCTCGGCATCACCGGCTATTCGGCCGGCTCCCCCGATATGGCAGCGGTCGCCTACCGGGCAATGAAGATCTTCGGTGACTGGCTGCTCCTCCCGATCGCCCTCGGGTCGCTGGTCAGCGGGCTGGTGCTGTCGCTGGGCACCCGCTGGGGGCTGGCCAGGCACCGCTGGGTCTTCATCAAGTTCTGGCTGACGGTCGTCACCGTGCTGCTGTCGGTCTTCTCCCTCCGTCCGGGCATCAACCGACTGGCGGCCGAGGCGGCCGCGGGCACTGCCACCCCTGATATCAACCTCGTCGTCGCACCGTCGGTCGCCACGGCCACCTACCTCTTCATCACCGCGATCTCCGTCCTCAAGCCCTGGGGGCTGACCCGACACGGCCGCCGACTGCGCGCGGCGTCGCAGTCGGCCGGGCCCCGCACCCGCCAGGCGCGAGAAAGCGGCAAGGCGGGTGCGGGCGTCCGCTGAGGGGCGGCGGTGGCGGGGCCTGGTGGCGGTCCTGCGCGTCAGACGAGGTCGGCCCCGGCTATGGCCGTGGTGGCGATCTGGTGGTCCTGCTCGGGGGAGCCGCCGCCGACGCCGAGCGCGCCGATCAGCCGGCCGTCCCGGTGGAACGGCACACCGCCCGCGATGAAGAGCAGCGGCCGGTCCAGTGCCGTGGGCAGCGTGTGGAAGGGGCCGTCAGGCCGTACGAGGTCGACGAGCTCGGCGGTCGGCGCGTCCAACTGCAGTGCGGTGTATGCCTTGCGGGTGCTGGTCTCCCCGGAGATCAGCACGGCCGCATCGTCCCGCCGGAAGCCGAGCAGATGGCCGCCCGCATCCAGAACGGTGACGCTGCCTCGCACTCCGAGGCCATCGGCGGCCCGTACGGCGGCCTCGATGAGGCCATCGGCATCGCGGGTCGTCAGGGGGCGGACGGTGGGGGTGGCATCGGTGGTGGCGGGGTCGGGGGCGGTGGTGCTCATGAGGGGGTCCTTGGGGGTGTCGTGGTGCTGTCAGCGCTCGTGGCGCTGCTGGTGCTGGTGCTGGTGCTGGTGATGCGGAGGGTGCGGAGTTGCGGCTGCCGGATCGGGGACCGGAACCGTCAGCTCTGCGTCGCCGGTACGGGCTCCGTGGCGGCCGCGCCGGGGACACCGGTGGCCACCACGTGGCCACGGCGCGTCTGACGCCGCTCCAGGGCGGAGGCGAATATCGCCACCCCGAGCGCCGCGACGGTCATCAGCGCACCGACCCAGTTGGGTGCGGTGTAGCCGAGGCCGGCCGAGATGACGATCCCGCCCAGCCAGGCGGCCAGCGCATTGCCGAAGTTGAAGGCCGCGATGTTGCCGGCCGAGGCGAGGGTGGGCGCCGAGGACGCCTGGTCCATCACCCGCTTCTGCAGCGGCGGCACGGTCGCGAAGCCGAAGATGCCGATCAGCGCGATGGTGATGGTTGCGGCGATCTTGCTGTGCGCGGTGAAGGTGAATGCGGCCAGCGAGAGCGCCAGACCGGTCAGCGACACGTAGAGCATCGGCATCATGGCGCGGTCGGTGAACCGGCCGGAGACGAGGTTTCCGGCGAGCATGCCGAGGCCGAAGACGGCCGTCAGCCAGATGACGGAGGACGGCGCGAAGCCGGTGACCTCGGTCATCATCGAGGCGAGGTAGGTGACGGCCGCGAAGACACCGCCGAAGCCGAGGATCGTCATCAGCATCGCGAGGCCGACCTGCGGGTTGCGGAAGACGGCCAGTTCGCTGCCTATGGGGGAGGCCGCCCTCGTCCGCTGTGCCGGAACCAGCTTGATGACGCCCAGCAGGCCGATCACGCCGAGCGCGGTGATGGCGTAGAAGGTGGTGCGCCAGCCGGACTGCTGGCCGAGCATCGTGCCAGCCGGGACACCCACGACGGTGGCGATGGTCAGACCGCTGAACATCAACGAGATGGCGGTGGCGCGCTTCTGGGGCGCGACGAGGTCGGCGGCCACCAGCGCGCCGATGCCGAAGAACGCGCCGTGCGTGAACGCGGAGACGATCCGGCCCGCGAGCATCATCCAGAAGCTGGGCGCGGTGGCCGTGAGCAGGTTGCCCACGATGAACAGGCCCATCAGCAGCATCAGCATCTGCTTGCGCGTGAAGCGCGTGCCGAGAGCGGTCATCAGCGGGGCGCCGACGACGACGCCGAGGGCGTAGACAGTGGTCGCGTATCCGGCGAGCGGGATGGAGACACCGAAGCCGGCCGCCATGTCGGGCAGCAGGCCCATGACCGCGAACTCGGTCGTTCCGATCCCAAAGGCACCTATGGCGAGAGCCAGGAGTGCGAGAGGCATGACGGATCCCTTCAGATGATTGCGTCCGACCCTTACGAGCGTTCACAATAATTGCAGACGCGGGTTAATGCAAGCGCTGGATATTTCGATGGTGCTCTATCCTGGTCGTGCACCCCTTGAGGAGGTCATCGATGACGCAGCAGACGCGGGAGAAGCAGGAAGCGCGGCAGGCGGCGACCCAGCAGCCCGCAGCGGCCGAGCCCGGTTGCCAGTCGGCGGCCGCTCCTGGACTCGCACAGGGCTGGTGCGCACTCTCGGCCCTGCACGGCCGCATCGAGTCCCACATCGAGCGCGCGCTGCAGGCCCAGCACGACCTCAGCGTCCGCGAGTTCTCGGTCCTCACCGTGCTCAGCGAGCAGCACGACGGACCGGGCGGCCATCTGCGGATGCACCAGGTGGCGGACTCCGTCGTGCTCAGCCAGAGCGCCACCACCCGCCTGGTCACCCGGCTCGAGGAGCGAGGACTGCTCTCGCGCTACCTGTGCCCCGACGACCGGCGCGGCATCTACACCAATGTCACGCCCGACGGCCTCGCGCTCCTGGTGGAGGCCCGGCCCACGCACGACGGCGCACTGCGCGAAGCCCTCCAGGACGCCGCGCAGCGTCCCGAGCTGGCGCCGCTGGTCAATGCCGTCGAGACGCTCGCACCGTCGACGGAGCACTGACGCGCGGGGGAGGACAGGCCGGTGGCGGGATGCCTGGACCGGCGACCCGGCTCACCACCGGCCTGCCACCCCGTGAGCGCACGGCATAGGGTCGCGCGCATGAGCGACATCGAGATACGCCGCGCGACCGAAGCCGACCTGCCCGCCATCGTTGCGATGCTCGCCGACGATCCCCTGGGCGCCGCCCGCGAGTCGCCGGACGACCTGGCTCCGTATCGCGCCGCATACGAGGCGCTGGCCGCGGACCCGCAGCAGCACCTGGTCGTCGCGGTACGCGAGGGCCGGACGATCGGAACCCTCCAGCTCACGATCATTCCCGGGTTGTCCCGGCGCGGCGCCACCCGCTCGATCATCGAGGGCGTACGGATCCACCGCGACGAGCGCGGTAGCGGGTTGGGCGGCCAGCTGATCGAGTGGGCGGTGGCGGAGTCCCGCACGCTGGGCTGCCAGATGGTGCAGCTCACCTCCGACGCGACCCGGATCGATGCGCACCGCTTCTATGAGCGTCTCGGTTTCGAGGCCTCCCACCTGGGCTTCAAGCTCACGCTCTGAGACGAGCGACCGACCGGGGAACGGCTCCTCTGAGGTCCCCTGGGGTCCCCCTGAGGTCCCCTGAGAGAGACGGTCAGGCTCGCCGCGTACGCTCCCGCGCGCGGTGGGCCCTCTGCCGGCAGGCTCCGCCGCAGTAGCGCGCCGGTCGGCCCGTGCGGGCCACGCCGATCACCGCGCCGCACACCTCACACCGAGATTCGTTACGTTTCTCGACCTCGGGAGGAAGTTTCGTTACGGCGGGGCCCGCCCGCAACGCCTCGCACATCAGCGCCGTCATCCGCCCCGGCGCCTCGACCTCCGGCCCCGCCGCCGACCTCGCCTGCTCCATGGAGAGACAGCCCACCAGCATGGCTCTGAGGTCCGTTATCCCGACGTCCGGCCTTACCGCTCCTGCCTGTTGAGCCCTGATGAGCAGGGCTTCCAGCGCCGCGTCGAAGTCCCTTCCCACGCCCGGCGACGGCTCGAAGCGCCCCGCGCCGGCCTCCTTCAGCGCGTCGCACAGCGCCTTGTTGCGTGATGCGAGCCGCACCACCGACGACAGAAAGCGAAAGAAGACTCCACCGGGGTCCTCGACATCGATCAAGTCCCGTGCGGTGTCGGTGAAGAGCTCGATCCGGTCCACGATGGTCGCCCTGAACAGGGCTTCCTTGGACGGGAAATGGCGGTAGACGGTGCCCGCCCCAACCCCCGCACGACGTGCGATCTCGCCGAGCGGAACTCCCAACCCCTGTTCCTCGAAGGCGTATCGGGCCGCCTGCAGCACCAGCGCCCTATTGCGTCGCGCATCCGCACGCGACGGCGGGACACGACGTGTCGCACCACCGTCCGCCATCGCCGAGCCTCCTGAGGAACATCGACCGGGTCGTAAAAATCCATGATTTCAAACGGGTCGGACATTCCGATTCTAGAGGAGAGTTAGAACATGATCGTCAAAGACAGGCACGGACGTGCGAGTCATCGGCAGGAGACGCACGAGTCGTCGACAGACGGGTGAGTAGGTGACGTGACGGCCACGGAGGTCGGAAGCCTGCGGTGAACTGTGCGTGCAGCGTGTTCAGCACCAGCCAGCCGCCGCCTCGACGCGCCACTGGGCTACTCCTGGAAGGCCGGGCAGGGCGAGATCGCCGCGGGGTGCGATGACACGGATGCGCAGCTGACCGGAGCGGCTCGCCGCGCTCCCCGCACCTAGCGCACAGGCCGCGCTCCCCCTCGGCGACCTGGAATGCTTTCGCCGGAAATGCCCCTGGGCTGACGACGATGCGCCCGCTCCCCCGCAGATCGCCGGGGCCATTGGCCGCGCCCCAGGACATACCCCCTCCCCACGGGAGCCTGAGGCCCGTTTCACGTGAAACGAAGCCGCTTCACGCATACGTCTGGGGTCGTGTTTCACGTGAAACACGACCCCAGACGGCGTCTTCAGCTGCCGGTCACCCCGGCCCAGGCCTCCCGCGCAGCCACGGCCGCGCCCTCGGCGTCCACGGACACTCCCAGCGCCCGCAGTCCGCCCGCCAGAGCCACCAGCGAAGCTGTGACCACTGCGCGATCGGCCGCGCGGCCATAGTGGTTCACCCGGATCATCTCCTTGGCCAGCGTGCCGGCCGCAGCCTGTACCGGTACCGCTGCGTCCACCGCGAGCGCGGCGGTCACGATCTCCCGGGCGTCCAGGCCTTCGGGGGCGCGGAGTGTCGTCGCTGCCGGCGCCGCGTCCTCATCGCGCACGACGTACGGAGCGAGCCCGCCCAGCGCCCGTACACCGGCCCGGGTCGCCGCGGCCGCCGCCCGGTGCCGGGTGATCACCGCATCCAGCCCCTCGGCTTCGATGCGGTCGGCCGCCTGCTCCAGGGCGAGCATCTCCAACTGCGCCGGAGCGTGCGGCAGAGCGGTGCGGCCGCCGTCGATCCAGCGCTCCTTCCAGTCCAGCAGCGAGAGATAGGAGCGGCGCGGAGCCTGCTCGTGAGCGGCGATCCGCTCCCACGCACGGGCGCTGACCGACACCACGGACACACCGGCAGGACCGGCCATCGCCTTCTGCCCGCCGATCACGCACAGATCCACGCCCCACTCGTCGGTCAGCAGGGGCTCGGCGCCTACGGAAGCGACCGCATCCAGCATGAACAGCGCGCCGTGCTCCCGCACCACCGCACCGATCTCCCCGACGGGGTTGGTGTTGCCGGTCGCGGCCTCGGCGTGCACCAGGCTCACAAAGTCGATCTCCGGGTGCTCCCGCAGGGCGTCCGCCACCTGCTGCGGGTCGACCGCACCGGTGAACGGGGCGCTGATGGTGACCACCTTGGCGCCGCAGGACCGCAGCCACCCGCCGAAGGTCTCGCCGTACGGACCGGTGATGACGTTGAGCGCGGTGCTGCCGGGCCGTACGGCCGAGCGGATGGCGGCTTCCAGGGGCAGCAGCGCTTCTCCCTGCATCGCCACGACATCGCAGCGGGTGCGCATCAGCGCGGCGACCTTGTCCTCGATCCGCGCGAAGCGGGATGCGGTGAGCGGCGGCAGGTCGAGCAGGTCCGGGGCGGCGGAGTTCGCGGTCGGGTCAGACACAGCAGTCACAGGGCCTTCCAGCGGTAGCGAGCCGCCGGGACGCGGCTCCTGACGTCTCGCTCGACTGTACGGCCCGGCCGACCGCGCCCTCCCCCCACGGACGCCGCCGCCCGCCAAGGGCTTCACCCCCGCCAGCCCTCCGGATCCACGCCTCCGGGAACGGACTGCGCCGGCTCGTACGGTCCACGGGTGAACACGAAGGTGCCGAGGTCCAGATGGCTGACCGAGCCCTCCCGGTCGCGCACCGCTGTCAGGGTCTCGCCCGCGAAGTAGCCGTCGAGCCCGGTCCAGGTGCCATCCTCCTCGGCCCGGAACCGCGAGGACCGACCCATCGCGGACAGCGGCGCGAGTTCAAGTCCGCGCTCGGCCCGCAGCCGCAGCGTGTGCGGGTTCGCGCCCCAGTACCAGAGGCCGGTCAGGGCCAGCAGCTCCGACTCCAGTGGTCCGGGCAGCGGGCGCCAGGGCTCGGGGATCCGGGGCTCATGCTCGACCACGGTCCCGACGAGATCGGCGGCGATGCCCACCACCATCGGGCCCGACGTGCAGTTGGCCAGCACGATCCCTGCGACGTCCTCCTCGACATCGGCCCAGAGCGCTGCCAGAAACCCGGGCATCGAACCGCTGTGTCCCACCAGCGTCCGCCCTTCCCAGCGCAGGAGCTGAAGGCCCAGCCCGTACCCCGCCTCCCAGGCGTCCCCTTCCGGCGGGACCGCGGGCGCTCGCATCTCGGCCAGACTCGCCGCACTCAGCACTCGCTCATCGCCCCGCAGCAGGAACACCGCCCAGCGGCACAGATCCTCCAACGTCGACCACAACTGCCCCGCCGGGCCCATCAACCCGGTGTCCTCAGCCGGCTCCGGCAGCATCACATCGGCCCACGGGTGCACCGCCCAGCCACCCGCGTGCGGCATCTCCGGCTGCAGCGTCGTACGGCCCATGTCCAGCGGCTGCAGTACCTCGCGCCGCAGCACCTCGCCCCACGGCGTACCGCCCCGCAGCCGTTCGACCAACGCACCGAGCAGCGCATATCCGGGATTGGAGTAGTGGTGCCGCCGTCCGGCAGGGAGCCGCTGCGGCCGGTCACCGTACAGATCGGCCGGCTTCGGCCGCAGCTCGCCCGAGGTCCGCTCCCACCAGGGACCGCGCGGCTCTGCCGCCAACCCCGAGCTGTGTGCGAGGAGTTGAGCGACCGTCGCGTCGGGCACGGGAGTGCCCTCCAGATGCTTGCCGACCGGGTCCTCCAGCCGCAGCAGCCCCTCGTCCCGCAGCCTCATCACCAGCACGGCGATGAAGGACTTGGTGAGCGAACCGATCCGGTACTGCACATCACCGTGCGGCACCTCCCCGTCCACCGAACTCCGGGCGCCGTGCCACACCGCTCGCCCGTCGCGGACCACCGCACCCATCATCGAGGGCGCCCGCCCCTCGGTCTGCCCGACCGCCAGCCGCCGCAGCAACGCCCGCCGTGTCTGGGGCAGCAGCTCCGTGAATGTTTCGGGGGTGTCGACCGGCACCGCGACACGGCGGGCCGGTTCGGACTCACTTGCCCCGGGCTCATGGGACGCGGACTGGGTGATGGTCATGGCGCTCCTCAACGGCAGATCCGATGCAACCGATCCAGTGCAGGCGAACAGCTTCGCCTCTCCGGCACCGTCGATCCAGTTCCTTCGGCGCCATCCCGCTGCCTGCCCTCAACTCATCAGGACAGTGCCATAGCCCCGATCACCGCCCCCAGCTCTGTCTGCTCCTCCTCCGGCAGCCAGCGCGCCGCATGCACCATGTGCAGCGCAGTGCGCAGCTGTATGCGGTCCTCGTCCGTGCCGAGGTACCCAAGGTAGGCAGGGAGCGTCAGTCCCAGCGCCTTGAGATCGGCCCGCGCACACCACCGCGACAGCAGCTCCCGTACGCGTCCGTCGACCGTCGCGTCGAGAGCCCGCGGTGCCGCGTCCGCTCCAGCTTCGCCACCTCCCCCGGGCACCTCCGCGGCCACCGCACACGCCGTACCTCGCAGGCCCTCCGCGATCGCGAACCGGTTCCAGTCGCCGTACTGACCCTCGGGGGCATCTCTCGCCCGCTCCGCGGCGCGCACGAAGTACGCGTGGGCCAGGGCCGGTTGGCCGAGCTGACGGCAGGCCTGCCCCAGGTTCACGTACAACGAGGGGTAGAACCCCTGGACCCGCTCGTCCCCGACCCGGTCGGCACGGGCCAGGCACTCCTGGTTCCAGTGCAGCGTCTCTTCGGGCGTTTTCTGGTGCCGCGCGAGATAGTGCGCGGCGATACACGCCTCATAGTCGTCGGCGGCGATGTCCCAGGCCTGCTGGAAGAGACCCCGCGCGACGTCGGCGCGCCCCTCCGTCTCGGCCTGCATGCCTTCCACGCACAACCGCACCACAGGCAGTTCCGGATCCATCGGTCCGCTCCCCTCAACACACGCCCGTGTCCCTACAGGCACCAGCAGTCAGTTCTTGGCCTCGACAGCGCGCACCGGCATCACCAGCGTCGTAAAGCTCCCCTGGTCGGCAGAGCGGACCACGACGGGACGGTCGGCCGAAACGCTCTCCAGCAGCACATCGGGGCCCACCCCGGCCTCCAGCGCGGGCACAAGTACCGCCGGATCGAAGGAGATCCGCAGCCCAGGACCCGTGCGCACCATCGGAAGCCGGACGGGCTCACGTCCTCCTCCCGACACCTCCAGCTCCTGTGCGCCCTTGAGGCCGAGCGTTGTTTCACGTGAAACATCGCTCTCGCTCCGACCGCCCGCACGGTCCCCACCGCCGTCCCGTTCAGCCGGCGACAGCGACACCACCTCCGCGCGTCCGGCCACCGCATCCCGTAGCCCCAAGCGGTCGACGATGACGCGATGCCGACCGGCCTCCAGGTTCTCCAGCATCAGCCGGTAATCCGGATACGCCTCGGGTTGCGCGCCAGCGCCCGGTCCACGACCGGTGCCGTGCAGCGCCGTGCGACAGTCCGCCTCGCCCCGCAGCCGGACCTCCGCTCCCTCCCCTGCACACTCCACGTCGACCGCCATCTGGCGCACGGCCCACTCCGCCACGCTCCGCGCCGCATCCACGTCGATCGGAACCCGCACCGGCCCGCCCGCGAACTCCACCGGCCGCAGCACCCGCACGGCCAGCCGATAGCGGTCCGTTGCCACCAGCCGCACCTCGCCGTCGACGAGTTCGAGCAGCACACAGCCCAGCACCGGATACTCCGTGCGGGACGCCCCGGTCGCGGCCGCGGGTGCCACCTGCCGTACCCCACTGGCCAGTTCGGCACCGCCCACCCGGGCCCTCGCCCAGCTCCCGCCGTACTCCGCGTCGCCGACCGTCTCCCGCAGGAGCCCCTCCACCGCCGCCCGTGCCTCGTCCGCCGTCTGCCGCGTCCGCTCCAGGTGCGCCCGTAGTACGACCCGCGCGTCCTCCGCCAACCCGTCCAGCACGACCGCGACATCCACCAGCGGCAGCCCCGCCGCCCGCAGCCGGCGCAGCCGCACCGCCCGCGTCGTCTGCCCCGCCGCATAGCGCCGGTACCCCGTCACGGCGTCCACCTGAGCCGGCCTCAGCACCCCGCAGTCGTCGTAGAAACGCAGGGCGCTCGGTGCCAGCCCCACCCGTCGCGCGAAAGCACCAATGCTCAACAGGTCTTCGCTGTCGTCCATGGACACGATGATGGAGCTTCAACCCACGTGAAGGTCAAAGCCCGCAGCGTGAGCCGTCGCGCGCTGACGGGCACCGCCGGGGTCGGCGTGGCGAGGGGGCGTCCGGGCGGCTCATCTCGCCGCATTTTGGTCTAGGCCACCGCCCTGACCAGCAGTGCCGCACCAGCGCACAGCCCGGCCAAGGTCACACCTGTTCCACGAAGTTGGCACTCCCTCAGAGCAATGAGGCTCTCAATCCCGCTGTCCGGGCGCCCACATGACCCCGTCATTACCACGGAGCACTCGGCCCGCCGGCCGCGTCGCGGACGGGTCGGCCCCGGAGAACCCGTATGGCAGCACCGATGGGCAAAGCGGGATTATTCATATTAGCATCCCAGTCACTGTACGAAGTTGATCTGTGACAGATCGCATCCGTCAATCTCTGGAGGAGAAATGAGCAAGCTTCGCAAGGCTGCCGTCGTGGCCGCCGTCATCGGCAGCGTCAGCTTCCTCGGCGCCGGCACCGCCAACGCCGGTGGGGGTGGCAACTGGTGCAGGTCGCACGACCTGAACGTCGACGTCCTCGGCCAGGTCGGCATCCTCAACGGCCTGCTGGGCAACGCGCTCAACGGCGAAGGCGGTCCGGGCGGACAGTTCGGCGGGGTCGGCTCGAGCATGGGCTGCAACGGCCACTAGTACCCCTCACAGGTCCCGGTGCCCGAGCTGCCGACTCGGGCACCGGGGCCGTTTCCGCTCCCCCTCAAGGCCCGGGCGCAAGCCGGTTCGCCGCGCATGACGCCCGGCATCGACCGCAAAGGAACGCAGCACATGTTCAGTCGAAAGAGAATCGCAGCCATCTCGGCGCTCCTCGGTGGCCTCGCCGTCACCTGCGCCGGTGCCAACCAGGCGTACGCCGCGGGCAGTCCGAGCGACTGCACCCGCACCGCCCCGGGAAGCATCGTCTGCGTCCATAAGAGCCAGACCGTCCACACCACCAAGGACGGCAAGCACATCGTCAAGGAGACGCAGCACTGCGACAGCACCTCCCGGAACATCATGGTGCTGCCCAGGATCGGGCTGCTGAGCCAGGGGACCCAGCACACGAGGGTCGGTTCCGTCGTGAACTGCTCCCCCAAGGCGCCGCCGCAAAAAGAGCTCAAGGAAAGCAAGGAGACCCAGCTCAGCCCGGTGGGGGCACTGCTGCGGCCATTGGTCGACCGGCTCTGACCTGAGGGCCGGTCACACCGCTCAGGTCTGCGCCATGTCGACGAACCGCGAGTAGTGGCCCTGGAACGCCACCGTGATCGTCGCCGTGGGACCGTTACGGTGCTTGGCCACGATCAGGTCGGCCTCGCCTGCGCGGGGGGACTCCTTCTCATAGGCGTCCTCGCGGTGCAGCAGGATGACCATGTCGGCGTCCTGCTCGATCGAACCGGATTCACGCAGGTCAGAGACCATCGGCTTCTTGTCCGTACGCTGCTCGGGGCCACGGTTCAGCTGGGAGAGCGCAATGACCGGGAGCTCCAGCTCCTTCGCCAGCAGCTTGAGGTTTCGGGACATGTCCGAAACCTCCTGCTGGCGGCTCTCGGCACGCTTCGAACCGCCGGACTGCATCAGCTGGAGGTAGTCGATGACCACCAGCTTCAGCTCATTGCGCTGCTTGAGCCGGCGGCACTTAGCGCGGATCTCCATCATCGACAGGTTGGGCGAGTCGTCGATATACAGCGGCGCGGCCGAGACATCGGGCATCCGCCGGGCCAGTCGCGTCCAGTCCTCGTCCGTCATGCTGCCGGACCGCATGTGATGCAGCGCCACCCGCGCCTCGGCGGACAGCAGACGCATCGCGATCTCGTTGCGCCCCATTTCCAGCGAGAAGATCACGCTCGGCAGATTGCTCTTGATCGAACAGGCCCGTGCGAAGTCCAGCGCAAGGGTCGACTTACCCATGGCCGGACGGGCCGCGATCACGATCATCTGGCCCGGGTGCAGGCCGTTCGTCAGGGAATCCAGGTCGGTGAAGCCCGTCGGCACGCCCGTCATCTGGCCCTGACGTGAGCCGATCGCCTCGATCTCGTCGAGAGCGCCCTCCATGATGTCGCCGAGCGGGAGGTAGTCCTCGCTGGTGCGCTGCTCGGTGACGGCGTAGATCTCCGCCTGGGCCTTGTTGACGATCTCGTCGACGTCGCCGTCCGCGGCGTATCCCATCTGCGTGATACGGGTGCCGGCCTCGACCAGCCGGCGGAGCACGGCGCGCTCGTGGACGATCTCGGCGTAGTACTCGGCGTTCGCGGCCGTCGGGACGGACTGGACGAGCGTGTGCAGATACGAGGCCCCGCCGACCCGGCCGATCTCGCCGCGCTTGGTCAGCTCGGCGGCGATGGTGATGGGGTCGGCCGGCTCGCCCTTGGCATAGAGGTCGAGGATCGCCTGGAAGACCAGCTCATGGGCGGGGCGGTAGAAGTCCTCGCCCTTGAGGACCTCGACGACGTCCGCGATGGCGTCCTTGGACAGCAGCATGCCGCCGAGCACGGACTGCTCGGCGTCCAGGTCCTGCGGAGGGACCCGCTCGAAGCCTCCGGACCAGCCGCCGCCGTCGTCGTCGCGGTTTGGTCGGTCACCGCGGCCGCGGCCGTTGTTGCCGTCGCCTCTGCGGGAGCGGGGGGCCGGCAGCCGGTCGCTGGGACCGGAGTCCGCCCAGGGGTCTTCCATGGGCTCGGGAATGCTCACCCCGGCACCTCCTCCCGTCCGCGGCGCGGACCTTGCTGTGCTGTTCTTTCTTACGGCACAGCTCTGACAATCGAGACGCCCGACTCCGGTTACGGCGCGTCGAGTTCGGACGACTTCTCAGGCCAGAACAGGCGGCGGGTGCCGGACCACGGTAGGCCCGTGGGCACCGTCCGCCAATCTGGTTATCCACAGGCCGTGTGGATGACTGCCCCGCAGCTGTGGAGAAGTCCCCGGATCCTGTGCACGGCGCGGGGGAAACTTCTGTGGACAAGCACACAATCACCCCACCCTCACCGCTCTGACCTGCGGTTTTCTCATCCATAGGCTGTGGGGGAGAAAAACTTCTGCCAGCTGCCCAAGATCGCGACAAACGGCACGGAGGAGGTGACTCCGCACAGCGGAAAGTAAGGACTGCAAAGGGTTTGCATCTCTTACCTGTGGAAGATTAGATTGAGTGCATGACACAGGCTCCCGCGACCCTGCGGCGCACCGCCCGCCGCCACGACCGCGAGATCATCGCCCTCGCCCTCCCCGCCTTCGGCTCACTGGTCGCGGAACCCCTCTTCGTCATGGTCGACAGCGCCGTCATCGGCCACCTCGGCACCTCCCAGCTCGCCGGCCTCGGCGTCGCCGCCGCCCTGCTGACCACAGCCGTTTCCGTCTTCGTCTTCCTCGCCTACGCCACCACCGCCGCGGTCGCCCGCAGGGTCGGCGCCGGCGACCTGCCCGCGGCGATCCGCCAGGGCATGGACGGCATCTGGCTCGCCCTGCTCCTCGGCGCCGGAGTCATCGCGGCCGTACTGCCCGCCGCCCCGTGGCTCGTCGAAGCCTTCGGCGCCTCGGCCACCGCCGCCCCGTACGCCACGACCTATCTGCGCATCAGCGCGCTCGGCATCCCCGCGATGCTCGTTGTGCTGGCCGCCACCGGCGTGCTCCGCGGCCTTCAGGACACCAGGACCCCGCTCTACGTCGCCGTCGGCGGCTTCTCCCTCAACGCCGCCCTCAACGTCGCTCTGGTCTACGGCGCCGGCCTCGGCATCGCGGGATCCGCCTGGGGCACGGTCATCGCCCAGTGCGCCATGGCGGCCGTCTACCTCGCCGTGGTCGTCCGCGGTGCACGACGGCACGGTGCCTCGCTCCGCCCCGACGCCGCGGGGATCCGCGCCTGTGCCCAGGCCGGCGTCCCGCTGCTGGTCCGTACGCTCTCGCTGCGCGCTGTGCTGATGATCGCCACCGCCATCGCCGCCCGGCTCGGCGACGCCGAGGTCGCCGCCCACCAGATCGTGCTCACGCTGTGGTCCCTGCTGGCCTTCGCTCTGGACGCGATAGCCATAGCCGGGCAGGCCATCATAGGCCGCTACCTCGGCGCGGGGGACCGCGACGGCGCCAAGGCGGCCTGCCGCCGCATGGTCCAGTGGGGCATAGCCTCGGGCCTGGTACTCGGCGCGCTGGTCGCGCTCGCCCGCCCGGTGTTCGTTCCGCTGTTCACCTCCGACCCCGCCGTGCAGGGCCCCCTGCTGACCACGCTCCTGGTCGTGGCCGTGACCCAGCCGGTCGCCGGGGTCGTCTTCATACTCGACGGCGTCCTGATGGGCGCGGGCGACGGCCCGTACCTCGCCTGGGCAATGGTGGCGACCTTGGCCCTGTTCGTGCCGGCCGCGCTGGCCGTACCGGCCTTCGGCGGCGGACTGGTCGCCCTGTGGTGGGCGATGACGCTGATGATGACCGTCCGCATGCTGACGCTGTGGCTGCGCACCCGCTCCGGCCGGTGGATTGTGACCGGAGCCTCCCGCTGAACCACCTCCCGCAACACACGGTGCGTGTCGATAATGACCGTGTGCGCCCGCTTGCCAGGAAGTCCGTGCTGCCCCTGACGTTCATCGTCGTCATGGCCGCTGCCGTGGTGGGGTACGCCGCTGAAGAGTCCGATCTGACCGGAATATCCGCCGGCCACAGCAGCTTCGGCAAGTCCGGGGAGGCGGGCCAGGACCCTCAGGACCAGGATCCCGCCGCGACCGCCCCGGCCGATGAAGGAAACGCGTACACCCCCCGCAGAACCGAGCAGAACGCCCGGGTCGGCGTGGTCTTCGAGAAAAACGACTCCGGTGATCACTTCTGCACCGCGAGCGTGGTGCAGAGCCCGGGCCGCAACATGCTGATCACGGCGGCGCACTGCGCGTTCGACGCCGAGGCCGGTTCCACGGTGAACGACCTTCTCTTCGCTCCCGACTATCGCGACGGCGATGAGCCCATCGGCCTCTGGAAGGTCAAGAAGGTGATCATCGACAACCGCTGGGCCAAGTCGCAGGACGAGGATCTGGATGTCGCCTTCCTCCTTCTCGACAAGAAGGACGGCAAGCAGATCCAGGACGTCCTGGGCGGAAACACGCTCGGCATCGACCGCGGCTTCGACAACGACGTCAAGATCACCGGCTACCCCACCAGCCGCGACACCCCGATCTCCTGCCAGAACCGCACCACGAAGTACAGCAACACCCAGATGCGCGTCCAGTGCACCGACTTCGAGGGCGGTACGAGCGGCAGCCCCTGGCTCGCCGACTACGACCCCAAGAGCCACACCGGAAC
This sequence comes from Streptomyces sp. NPDC002446, assembly GCF_053595675.1. Classification (NCBI taxonomy): domain Bacteria; kingdom Bacillati; phylum Actinomycetota; class Actinomycetes; order Kitasatosporales; family Streptomycetaceae; genus Streptomyces; species Streptomyces sp. NPDC002446. The sequence continues at coordinate 60,711 of NZ_JBSFYC010000003.1, forward strand.
CGTCATCGGCGTCCTGGGCGGCCATGAGGGCGGCGGCGAGGAAGACGATGTCTCCTACGCGGCGTACTTCGACGACGACATCGCCGAGCTCTACAAGCGCGCCCAGGACGAGGACTGAGACCAGCCCGTCTGCGCCGTCCGCACACGGCGAAGGGCCGCACCCCGGTGACGGGATGCGGCCCTTCTGCGTTGTCCTGCGATCAGGCGGCGACGACCTCGACGCCCAGCTTCGCAACGACCTCGGCGTGCAGACGCACGGAGACCTGGTGCGCGCCCAGGGTCTTGATCGGCGAGCCGAGCTCGACACGACGCTTGTCGACGTCCGGACCACCAGCAGCCTTGATCGCCGAAGCGACGTCGGCCGGGGTGACGGAGCCGAACAGACGGCCGGCGTCGCCGGCGCGAACGCCCAGCTTCACCTTGATGCCCTCGAGCTGGCCCTTGACCTCGTTGGCCTGCTCGATCGTGGCGATCTCGCGGATCTTGCGACCGCGGCGGATCTGCTCGACGTCCTTCTCGCCACCCTTGGTCCAGCGGATCGCGAAACCGCGCGGGACCAGGTAGTTACGGGCGTATCCGTCCTTGACGTCAACGACGTCGCCGGCGGTGCCGAGGCCGGAGACCTCGTGGGTGAGGATGATCTTCATGTGTCGGTCACCCTTCCCTTATCGCGCGGTGGACGTGTAGGGCAGCAGCGCCATCTCACGGCTGTTCTTCACGGCCGTGGCGACGTCACGCTGGTGCTGAGTGCAGTTGCCGGTGACTCGGCGGGCACGGATCTTGCCGCGGTCGGAGATGAACTTCCGCAGCAGGTTCGTGTCCTTGTAGTCGACGTAGGAGATCTTCTCCTTGCAGAACACGCAAACCTTCTTCTTAGGCTTGCGAGCAGGCGGCTTCGCCATTGTCTCTCTCCAATGAGTTCAAGAAGTTTGTGCTGACGCCCTTGGGCCGCCCGGCCGTTTCACGGCGATGTTTCACGTGAAACACCCCGGATCCGAGCCAGGTGCACGGCCTAGAAGGGCGGCTCGTCCGAGTAGCCACCGCCGGAGCTACCGCCCCAGCCACCGCCGCCGCCACCCTGCTGGCCGCCGCCGGCGGGGCCGCTGGTCGCCCACGGGTCGTCGGCGGGAGCGCCGCCGCCCTGCTGGCCGCCGCCGGGGCCGCCGCCCCAGCCACCGCCACCCTGGCCACCACCCTGCTGACCGCCGCCGAAGCCGCCGCCCTGGCCACCGCGACCGCTGGTCTTGGTGATCTTTGCCGTGGCGTTCTTGAGGCTCGCGCCGACTTCTTCGACATCGAGCTCGTAGACCGTGCGCTTCACGCCCTCGCGGTCCTCGTACGACCGCTGCTTGAGGCGGCCCTGCACGACCACGCGGGTACCCCGCGTAAGGGACTCGGCGACGTTCTCAGCCGCCTGACGCCACACCGAGCAGGTCAGGAACAGGCTCTCGCCGTCCTTCCACTCATTGGTCTGACGGTCGAAGGTGCGGGGGGTGGATGCGACGCGGAACTTCGCAACCGCCGCACCGGACGGGGTGAAGCGCAGCTCGGGGTCGTCGACAAGATTGCCGACAACCGTGATGACGGTCTCGCCTGCCATTAGGGGAACCTCTCGGCGGGTGTGCTGCTGGCTGCTGGTGTTGCTGCTACTCGGACCCGGTTACCGCTGAACGCTGACGCGCTCAGTGGGTCTCGGGACGGAGGACCTTGGTCCGGAGGACCGACTCGTTCAGGTTCATCTGACGGTCGAGCTCCTTGACGACCGCAGGCTCGGCCTGCAGGTCGATGACCGAGTAGATGCCCTCGGGCTTCTTCTTGATCTCGTAAGAGAGACGACGACGGCCCCAGGTGTCGACCTTCTCGACCTTTCCGTTGCCCTCGCGGACGACGGAGAGGAAGTTCTCGATCAGCGGGGAGACAGCGCGCTCCTCGAGATCGGGGTCGAGGATGACCATCACCTCGTAGTGACGCATGGTGAACCCACCTCCTTTGGACTCAGCGGCCACGGTCGTTCCGTGGCAGGAGGGTCATATGCGTTTCCGCGCCGTGCCCGGCCGGAGATCCGGACAGACGTGGGCGCAGACTGTACAGAGTACCCGCCTGAGGCCTTCCGGTTGAAATCCGGCCGGTGCACCCCGCAATCTGGAACACAACGGGTGTGAGCGGCGTTACAGTACGCCGCCCTGTCATCGGAGGTCCCGTATGGCACAGGCAGCTAGGACCCAGCACTACTTGCTCTCGCTTCTCAACAGCGACGGCAAGGAGCATCCCGTCGAGAACACCTTCGCCATCGTCACCTTGGTGTTCGGCGTGATCGCCGCCTTCACCACGCTCTCTCCCAGCCTGCACCTGGTCAGTTCCTGGGTCGGTCTGATCGGAATCGGCACCGGCCTGTGGGGCCAGTTCATCTCGTCGACGACAGGCGAACGCTTCCTGTTGATCATCGGTCTCGGGGCAGCGGCCTTCGGCTTCTACCTCGGCCTGGCACACGGCGGCCTCTTCGGCGGAGTCATCGGCTGAGGCCAGCCCGGCCCTGGTCAGTGCGGCATACGGGGCCCAGCCCGTACGGCCCAGACGGGGCGCTCCCCGGTCACAGTAGGCTTCGGCGCGAGAGCCGGAGCCCCGACCATGGGGACACACCTGCCGAGGAGCGCCCCGCATGAGCCTGACCCTGAGGACCATCAGCCGAGAGCAGCATCTGGCGTACATCCAGAGTCTGCCCGCGGCGAGCCACATGCAGGTTCCGGCCTGGGCTGATGTGAAGGCCGAATGGCGTTCGGAGAGCCTGGGCTGGTTCGACCCGAGCGGCGAACTGGTGGGCGCGGGTCTGGTGCTCTACCGCCAGCTGCCCAAGATCAAGCGCTACCTCGCGTACCTCCCCGAGGGCCCGGTGATCAACTGGTTCGCGCCGAACCTTGAGGACTGGCTGAAGCCGATGCTCGGCCACCTCAAGCAGCAGGGTGCGTTCTCCGTGAAGATGGGCCCGCCGGTGATCATCCGCCGCTGGGACGCCGCCGCGATCAAGTCCGGCATCCAGAACCCGGACGTCAAGCGGCTCCGGGATGTCGAGGCGACGCACATCGAGCCGCGCGCCTTCGAGGTCGCCGACCGGCTGCGGCGCATGGGCTGGCAGCAGGGCGAGGACGGCGGCGCCGGCTTCGGCGATGTGCAGCCCCGCTATGTCTTCCAGGTGCCGCTGGCCGACCGCTCGCTGGAAGAGGTGCACAAGGCCTTCAACCAGCTGTGGCGCCGCAACATCAAGAAGGCCGAGAAGGCCGGCGTCGAGGTCGTCCAGGGCGGCTACGACGACCTCGCCGAATGGCAGCGGCTCTACGAGATCACCGCGGAGCGCGACCGCTTCCGGCCGCGGCCGCTCGGCTACTTCCAGCGGATGTGGACGGCCCTCAACTCCGAGGACCCCAACCGCATGCGGCTGTACTTCGCCCGCCACAACGGCGTGAACCTCTCCGCGGCGACGATGCTGGTCGTCGGCGGGCACGTCTGGTACTCCTACGGCGCCTCGGACAACATCGGCCGCGAGGTCCGGCCCTCGAACGCCATGCAGTGGAAGATGCTGCAGGACGCCTATGCGCTCGGTGCCACGGTCTACGACCTCCGCGGCATCAGCGACTCGCTGGACGAGAACGACCACCTCTTCGGCCTGATCCAGTTCAAGGTCGGCACGGGTGGGCAGGCAGCGGAGTACCTCGGTGAGTGGGACTTCCCGCTCAACAAGCTGCTGCACAAGGCGCTCGACATCTACATGTCGCGCCGCTGACCGCTTCACCGCACCGTTCGTACTCCTGACACACCCCAGCCACGAGAAAGGTTCCGGGCCCGGCCATGGCGCTCACCCTCTACGTCGACACCGCGCGCTGGCGGGCGCATCAGCAGAGCGTTCTCCAGCAGTTCCCCGGGCTGGTCCCGGTCTGCAAAGGCAACGGCTACGGCTTCGGCCATGAGCGCCTCGCCGACGAGGCGACCCGTCTGGGTGCCGACCTCCTCGCGGTCGGGACGACCTACGAAGCGGCCCGTATCAAGGACTTCTTCAGCGGTGACCTGCTCGTACTGACCCCGTTCCGCCACGGCGAGGAGCCGGTGCCGCTGCCCGACCGGGCGATCCGTTCGGTCTCCTCGGTCGAGGGCGTGGGCGGCCTGGTCGGCGCCCGGGTCGTCATCGAGGTCATGAGCAGCATGAAGCGCCATGGCGTCAAGCCGGAGGACCTGCCGAAGCTGGCCGCGGCCATCGAGGACGTCCGGCTCGAAGGCTTCGCGATGCACCTGCCGCTGGACCGCACCGACGGATCCGACGCGGTCGATGAGGTCATCGGCTGGATGGACCGGCTGCGCGCCGCCCGTCTCCCGCTGCACACCATGTTCGTCAGCCACCTCAAGGCCGATGAACTCGCCCGTCTCCAGCAGCAGTTCCCGCAGACCCGCTTTCGCGCGCGGATCGGTACGCGGCTGTGGCTCGGCGACCACGAGGCCACCGAGTACCGCGGCTCGGTGCTCGACGTCACCCGGGTCGCCAAGGGGGAGCGCTTCGGCTACCGCCAGCAGAAGGCGGCCTCCGACGGCTACCTGGTCGTGGTGGCCGGTGGCACCTCGCACGGCGTCGGCCTGGAGTCGCCCAAGGCACTGCACGGTGTGATGCCGCGTGCCAAGGGCGTGGCACGGGCCGGTCTGGCGACCGTCAACCGCAACCTCGCACCGTATGTCTGGGCCGGGAAGCAGCGCTGGTTCGCGGAGCCCCCGCACATGCAGGTGTCGATCCTCTTCGTGCCCGGGGACGCCCCGCAGCCGCAGGTCGGCGAGGAGCTGGTGGCCCATCTGCGGCACACCACCACCCAGTTCGACCGCCTCGTGGACCGCTGAGCCGGCCGGGCTTCCCGCTCGGGCACAGACACCAAGGGCCCGGTGCCGTAGACCTCCTCTGCGGCACCGGGCCCTGTGCATGCGTAGCGCCCTGGCTCAGTCCCGTACGACGCCCCAGCGCACCCGTGGCGTCCCCTCGAACTGCACCGCGTGCCGAGGCGGGTGGTGCGCCCTTCCGAGTACGAACACATCGGGGCTGCGGTCCAGGACGCCGCCGGACGGATCGTCGTCACCGTCCCTGCGGACCACATCGCGCTCCGGCATCAGAATGTCCCGGACGACCACGGCGCACAGGTAGAGGGTGCCCAAGAGGTGCAGCGCGATGGCCAGGTGGTAGCCCTCCGGCGGCAGACCCTGGTGCTTGTCACCGTTGCCGGTGTAGGCGAGGTACATCCAGATCCCCAGGAAGTACATGACCTCGCAGGCCTGCCAGATGAGGAAGTCCCGCCAGCGCGGCCTGGCCAGCGCGGCGAGCGGGGTCAGCCACAGCACGTACTGGGGCGAGTAGACCTTGTTGGTCAGGATGAACAGCGCGACCACGAGGAAGGCGAGCTGCGCGAACCGCGGCCGGCGCGGCGCGCAGAGGGTCAGCACGCCGATGGCGGCACAGCCCAGGAGCATCAGCAGCGTGGCGTAGGTGTTGGCGTTCTCCAGGGGATTCCCGGTGCGCTGCGAGATCAGCAGCCAGATCGAGCCGAAGTCGATGGGCCGCTCCTGGCTGAAGGTGTAGAACTTCGCCCAGCCCTCGCGGATGTGGAATCCCGTCGCATCGTGCGTGATCATCACCGGCAGGTTCACCACCAGCCAGGACCCCACCGCTCCGGCCGCTGCCTTTCCGTACGCGCGCCAGGCTCCCGCCCGCCAGCACAGCACCAGCAGCGGGCCCAGCAGCAGCACGGGGTACAGCTTTGCCGCGGTGGCCAGGCCGATCAGCAAGCCGGCCTTCAGCGGGCGGCTGCGTGACCACATCAGCATCCCCGCGGCGGTCAGGGCGATCGCCAGCAGGTCCCAGTTGATGGTCGCGGTGAGGGCGAAGGCGGGCGCCAGGGCGACGAGGAGGCCGTCCCAGGGGCGTCGCCGGTGGGTACGGGTCACACACACCGCGATGATCGCGGCGCAGATCATCAGCATGCCGGCGTTGACAAGCCAGTAGATCTGTTCGCGGTGCTGGATCGTCCCGCCGTGCGGCGTCATCCAGGAGGCGACCTCCATGAAGGCACCGGTCAGCACCGGGTACTCCAGGTACTCCATATCGCCGGGCAACCGGTCGAAGTACGGGATCAGCCCGTCGGCGAAGCCCCGCCCCGCGTAGAGATGCGGGATGTCGGAGTAGCAGGCATGGGTGTACTGGCTCGTGGCTCCGAAGAACCAGCCGCCGTTGTAGCAGGGCAGCTTCTGCACCATGCCGAGCGCGAACATCCCGATGGCGACGAGCGCGATGATCCGCACCGGCGTCAGCCAGTTCGTACCGAGCAGGGCGCGCCGGCCGAGCGGCCCTCCGACCAGCTCGCTGCCGGCCGCCGCCACCTCATCCCGCTTTGTCGGCCGTACCGGCTCGTCCTGTCGCACGCTCGTCATGGGCCCATCCTGCCGTACGGCCAGGTGCAGAACATGGCGAAGCCCCTGCCCGGCAATGCGGGCAGGGGCTTCGTGGCTCCATGTTTCACGTGAAACAGTCACCGCCACGTTTCACGTGAAACAGTCCGCGGCGTTTCACGTGAAACGGTCGGCGGTTCCTATGAACCGCTCGGGCCGCCGAACAAGCCGCCGTTACCTCCGCCGTTCCCGTTGCCGTTGCCATTGCCGCCACTGGTGCCCGGGTCCACGGTGGGAGTGGTCGTTTCACCCCCGGTGTCGCCACCCGTTCCGCCGCCGGTGGTCGTCCCACCAGTGTCGTTGCAGTTGACGTCCCAGGGAGAGCAGGGCTTGGTCGGGGACGGGCTCGGGCTGTCCGACGGGGGAGCGGACTCGCTGGGAGTGCCCGACGGCGTCGCCGACGGCGTGTCCGACGGGGTGGGAGTCGGGGTCGGCGACGGCACACCCGCCTGGTCCGCCCTCTCACCGATCGGCAGGGCGGGCGGGAACGACTCCGGCGTGACGCCGTTCATCGCCTGCAGCATGTACTCGGTCCACACCTCGGTGGGCAGCGCACCACCGTGGATCGAGTCGAAGCCGCCGACTCCGTTCATGGACAGCTGACGCGGGTTCTGCGGGTCCTCGCGGAACATCGTGATGGCCGTCGAGAGCTGCTTGGTGTACCCGACGAACCAGGCCGACTTGTTCTCGTCGGTGGTGCCGGTCTTGCCCGCGGCCGGCATGTTCAGCCGCTTGGCTTCCTGCGCCGTGCCGTTGTCGATGACGTTCTCGAGCACTTTGGTCACGTTGTTGGCGATGTTGGAGTCCATTGCCGTCTCCTGGCTGGGCTTCTCGAAGCCCGGCCGCTCCTTGCCCCCGCGCGTCACCTTGGTCACCGAGTACGGCTCCACCTTCGTCCCCGACGCGGCGAACGTCGCATAGGCATCGGCCATACGGATCGCGCTCGGCGTGGAGGTGCCCAGCGCGAAGGACGGGTTGAGGTTCTTGTCGAAGCTGGCCTCCGAGATGCCCGCGGCCGCCGCCATGTCCTTGACCTTGGACATCCCGACATCCATGCCGAGCTGCACGAACGGGGTGTTGACGGACTGCTCCATCGCCTTGGTCAAGGAGATATAGCCCCAGCGATGGTTGCTCTCGTTCTCCTGGTAGAAGGGCGAGTTGTCGCGCTTGAGGACGTAGCTGCCGTCCGCCTTCATCACCTTGAGATGGTCATTGCCGTTGTACCGGCTGTCCGGCGACAGTCCCTGGGGCTGGGTCTTGGGCACGCCGTGCTTCATCGCCGCCGCGAGCACGAACGGCTTCCAGGTCGAGCCGACCGGCACACCGAAGGTATCGGCGTTGTTGCTGAAGTGCCCCTTGTCGTAGCCCTCACCGCCGTACAGGGCGACGATCTTGCCGTCGCCCGGCACCACGGAGGCACCGCCGAACTGGACGTACTTGTCCTTCGCGCGTTCCTTGGGGTTGATGTAGCGCTTGTCGACCTTCTTGACCGCTGCGGTGAGCTGCTCGGTCTTCTTCTTGTCGAAGGTCGTCTGGATCGTGTAGCCGCCCTTGTCGAACTGGGCCTCGGTGAGGTTTCCGTGCTTCAGCACGTACTTCTTGGCGGTGTCCATCAGATAGCCGATCTGGCCGCTCTTGCTGGCCACCGGCTTCGGCGTGTTGGGCTTGGGGAACTTCTGGTACTCGGCCCGCTCCGCCTTCGACATGAGGCCGTTCTCCACCTCCCGGTCGAGGATCCACTTCCACCGGGCGATGGCACGCTTGGTGTTCGCCTCCCGAGTGGCCCCCGGGCCGGTGCCGCCCGCCGGGTCGTACAGGTCGGCGCCCTTGAGCACGGTCGCCAGGAAGGCACCCTCGTCCGGCTTCAGCTTGTCGGCGTTCTTGCCGTAGTACGCCTGGGCGGCTGCCTGGATGCCGTAGGCACCACGACCGTAGTAGCTGGTGTTCAGGTACCCCTGCAGGATCTTCGGCTTCTCCATCCGCCAGCCGACCTTGATCGCGATGAACAGTTCCTTGAACTTGCGATCGAGCGTCTGGTCCTGGTTCAGCATGGCGTTCTTGACGTACTGCTGGGTGATGGTCGAGCCACCCTGGGTCTCGCCGCCCCTCGCCATGTTGAACACGGCGCGCGCGATGCCCATCGGGTCCACACCGGAGTCCGTGCGGAAAGAGGCGTTCTCCGCCGCGATCGCCGCATTCTGCATGGACGGAGGGATGTCTTTTATGTCGATGTTCTGCCGGTTCGTCTTACCGTCGCGAGCCATGACCTCCCCATTGGCCCAGAGGTAGACGTTGTTCTGCGACTTGGCGGCGTCGCTCTCGCTCGGCACGTTCACCAGGGCCAACGCGACACCGGAGACGCCCACGATCAGACCGGCGAAGCCGACGCACAGGCTGGCGACCTGCTTCCACGACGGCACAAAGCGCCGCCAGCCGATCTTGTTGGCGCGCGGGTAGTCGATCAGACGCCGCTTGTCGGGCCTCCCGTCGCCGCGCCCGCGGCCGCGGCCGCCCTCGGGGCCACCGCCACCGCCGCCACGACGGCCTCCACCGCCATGACCGCCGGCACCGGAGCCGGCCGCCGAGGTGTCGGACACCCGCCGGCGCCCGCCGCGCTGGGCGGCCCTGCGGGCCTCGGCCCGCCCGCCCGTCCGCGGCTCATGACCGGAAGGGTCGCCGTAGTGGGCAGGACCGGCATCGGAGCCACGTGAACGGGCGGCACGGCGCCCTGATGACTCCTGTGCGGCGCGTCGGGCCGCGGCACGTCCGCCACTCTGCGGCTGTGGCGGTTTGCGACGGTGCTCGCTCATGGAACGAATACTCCTCGGGCAGGCGCGCTATCTCGTCGCCTGAAGGCGGCAGTTGTCTTCAGGTCCCCCCGATGCGCGGCCCACACCACAGGCGCGAGCCGCAATACACCGAGGACGGGGACGTCGGATATCGGCCCGCGGTTCCCGGCAGTCTGCATGCCGCACAGACTACGCACGGCCAAAACCTGCCCAGTGTTGAAATTCACTCCAAATCAGTCAGGTTGGATCGCACGAATCGGTGATGTGACGCCGTTCACCGTCCCCCCTCTTGTCCCACCCAGGTGCCCGTTCTATCGTCTGGATGTATCGAGTCGATACATCAGCACGACATAAAGAACGCACCGGGCCGAGGAGGCGGAGGATGAGCAGACGTTCCGGCATCCTCGAGTTCGCCGTCCTCGGCCTGCTCCGCGAGTCCCCGATGCACGGCTATGAGCTGCGAAAACGGCTCAATACCTCGCTCGGGGTGTTCCGTGCGTTCAGTTACGGCACCCTCTACCCCTGCCTCAAGGCGCTGGTCGCCAGCGGCTGGCTCGTCGAGGAGACGGACAGCGCTCCGGAGGGCGTTCCCGCCGCGGCTCTGACCGGGCGCCGAGCCAAGATCGTCTACCGATTGACCGCAGCGGGCAAAGAGCACTTCGAGGAGTTGCTCGCCCACTCCGGGCCGGATGCGTGGGAGGACGAGCACTTCGGCGTCCGCTTCGCATTCTTCGGCCAGACGTCGCGGGACGTACGGATGCGCGTGCTGGAAGGCCGCCGCAGCCGGCTGGAGGAGCGCCTCGAGAAGATGCGCACCTCCTTGGCCAGGTCCCGCGAGCGGCTGGACGACTACACCCTCGAACTGCAACGCCACGGCATGGAGTCCGTGGAGCGCGAAGTCCGTTGGTTGAACGAGCTCATCGAGAGTGAGCGCGCCGGGCGCGATCAGCGCGCACCGGGTCCCGCAGCGCAGGACATGAAGAACCAGTCAGGAGATACGGGCGGCCTGCCCCGGCACCGGGGTGGTTCCCGGCCGGATCCGTCCGATGACACCACCACATGAGGCTCTGCTGCGCAGATCCTCATCGAGAACACAGGGAGCAACCGGAATGGGTTCGGTTCGCGTAGCCATCGTCGGCGTGGGCAACTGCGCCGCCTCGCTGGTACAAGGCGTCGAGTACTACAAGGACGCCGACCCGAAGAGCCGCGTGCCCGGCCTCATGCACGTGCAGTTCGGCGACTACCACGTGCGTGACATCGAGTTCGTGGCTGCCTTCGACGTCGACGCCAAGAAGGTCGGCCTCGACCTCGCGGATGCCATCGGCGCCAGCGAGAACAACACCATCAAGATCTGCGATGTGCCGAACGCCGGTGTGCAGGTCCAGCGCGGCCACACCCTCGACGGCCTGGGCAAGTACTACCGCCAGACCATCGAGGAGTCCGCCGAGGCCCCGGTCGACATCGTCCAGGTCCTCAAGGACAAGCAGGTCGACGTTCTGGTCTGCTACCTCCCGGTCGGCTCCGAGGACGCCGCGAAGTACTACGCCCAGTGCGCCATCGACGCCAAGGTCGCCTTCGTCAACGCCCTCCCGGTCTTCATCGCCGGCACCAAGGAGTGGGCGGACAAGTTCACCGAGGCCGGTGTCCCGATCGTCGGTGACGACATCAAGTCGCAGGTCGGCGCCACGATCACGCACCGCGTGATGGCCAAGCTCTTCGAGGACCGGGGCGTCATCCTGGACCGCACGATGCAGCTGAACGTCGGCGGCAACATGGACTTCAAGAACATGCTCGAGCGTGAGCGCCTGGAGTCCAAGAAGATCTCCAAGACGCAGGCCGTCACCTCCCAGATCCGGGACCGTGAGCTGGGCGAGGACAACGTCCACATCGGCCCGTCGGACTTCGTGGCCTGGCTGGACGACCGCAAGTGGGCCTACGTCCGCCTCGAGGGCCGCGCCTTCGGTGACGTCCCGCTGAACCTCGAGTACAAGCTCGAGGTCTGGGACTCCCCGAACTCCGCGGGCGTCATCATCGACGCGCTGCGCGCCGCGAAGATCGCCAAGGACCGGGGCATCGGCGGCCCGATCCTCTCCGCGTCCTCGTACTTCATGAAGTCGCCGCCGGTGCAGTACTTCGACGACGAGGCGCGGGAGAGCGTCGAGAAGTTCATCAACGGTGAGGTCGAGCGCTGAGGCGCCCCACCACAACCTCCCTTCGCAGGCCCCCGGGTATTCCACCCGGGGGCCTGCGGGCTGTGTGAGGCTGTGCCTCATGCATGCTGTGCGCGATCTCCGCGTGTTACTCCGGCTACGTGACTTCCGTTCGCTTCTTGCCGCACGGCTTCTGTCGCAGGCGGCCGACGGGGTATTCCAGGTCGCGCTCGCCACCTACGTCGTCTTCTCACCCGAGAAGCAGACCTCGCCCGCGGCCATCGCCTCCGCCATGGCGATCCTGCTGCTGCCGTACTCGCTGCTCGGACCGTTCACCGGTGTGCTGCTCGACCGCTGGCGGCGACGGCAGGTCCTGCTGTACGGCAATCTGCTGCGGACTCTGCTGGCCACGGCGACGGCGGCGTTGATCGTGGGGCACGTCCCCGACTGGATCTTCTACGCCTCGGCGCTGTCGGTGACCGCGGTGAACCGCTTCGTCCTGGCCGGGCTCTCGGCCGCGCTGCCGCGCGTGGTCGACGGTGAACAGCAGCTGGTCATGGCCAACTCCCTTACGCCCACGGCCGGAACGCTCGCCGCGACGGCCGGCGGCGGACTCGCCTTCGCCGTCCGGCTGGCCGGCCCGGACGTGGACGCGTACGTCGTGCTGCTCGCCGCGGCGCTCTACTTCTGCTCGGCCCTCACCGCACTGCGCATGACGCCACAGCTGCTCGGACCCGATTCCACACACCTCCAACCGCGGGTCCGGGAGGCCCTGTTTAGCACGGTCCGAGGTCTCGCCGAGGGGCTGCGTCATCTCGCCGAGCGGCGCACGGCGGCCCGTGCGCTGACCGCGATGACCCTGATCCGCTTCTGCTACGGAGCTCTGACGGTCATGGTGCTGATGCTGTGCCGGTACTCCTGGGGGGACACCGAATCCGAGGGACTGGCCCTGCTCGGAATCACCGTCGCGGTGTCAGGTGCGGGCTTCTTGATGGCCGCTGTCGTCACGCCGTGGGCGGTGGCGCGGTTCGCCGCGTTCGGCTGGATCGCGTGCTGTGCGGCCATAGGCGCGGTGCTGGTGCCGTCGCTCGGTCTGTTCTTCTCGCCGGGTCCGATGCTGGCCGCCGCATTCGTACTCGGTCTCAGCACCCAAGGAACCAAGATCTCCACGGACACGGTCGTCCAGTCATCGGTCGACGATGCGTTCCGCGGCCGGGTATTCGCCCTCTACGACATGCTGTTCAACGTCGCCTTCGTCGGCGCCGCCGCGGTCGCCGCCCTCATGCTGCCGCCGGACGGACGGTCCACCGTTCTGATCCTCATGGTGGCCGTGGTCTACGCGGTGGTCGCCGCGGCGATGGTGCGCTTGAACCGCGGTTAGCCGCTGCTCCCTCGCATGGTGGCGACCCGGCCGCAGCGGCGGGGCACCCGGACCAGATACCTTACGGGGCGTCCTGCACGAGCCTGTACACATCAAAATCGGGGGAGTTCCATGTCCACGCCGCCTCAGGGCCCGAATCCGTACGGTCAGGCGCCGTACGGGCAGCAGCCGTACGGTCAGAACCCGTACCCCCAGGCTCCGCCGCCGCCCCAGGCTCCTTACGGTCAGCCTCAGGGCGGGTACGCCTACCCGCAGCAGCCGCAGGCCCCGTACGGCTATCAGCAGCCGCAGCCGGGATATCCGGCACCCCCGCAGCAGTCCTACGGGCAGCCCGGCGCCCCCGTTCCGCCACCGCCGCAGCCTGCCAAGCGCCGGTCCCCGAAGGGGATTCTGAAGGCTGTCGGAGTCGTCATCGCCCTGATCGTCTGCGCGTTCTTCTGGTTCACCAGCCTGGACGACGCCAGCAACGCCGAGGCCGGCGACTGCGTGAAGAAGTCCAGCAGCGCGCTCGACGACGGCCTCGAAGTGGTCGACTGCGGCAGCGGGGAAGTCGATTACAAGGTGACCAAGGTGCACGACGGCACCTCGGACCCGACCGTGTGCGCCGCGGGCGAGGACGCCTATGTCCAGACCGTGCAGCGCCGTCGGCGGGCCGATACGGCGATGGTGCTCTGCCTGACCCCTTCGAAGTAGCGCGCCCGCGATCGTCTCGGATACGGCTTGGGGGCGGTGTTTCACGTGAAACACCGCCCCCAACGTCTCCTGGCCCATGTTTCACGTGAAACATGGAGACCGGCCCATCGCCTGTTTCACGTGAAACATGGGGACGGGCCCGCCGTCTGTTTCACGTGAAACATCAGCCCTGTGCGGCCCACCACTCCTTCAGAGCCGCGATCGCCGCCTCCCGGTCCATGGGACCGTGCTCCAGTCGGAGCTCCAGCATCTGCTTGTACGCCTTGCCGACCTCGGGCCCCGGACGGATGCCCAGGATCTGCATGATGTCGTTGCCGTCCAGGTCCGGCCGGATCGCCTCCAGCTCTTCCTGCTCCTGCAGTCGCGCGATGCGCTCCTCGAGCCCGTCATAGGCGCGCGACAGCGCAGCGGCCTTGCGCTTGTTGCGGGTGGTGCAGTCCGAGCGCGTCAGCTTGTGCAGCCTTTCCAGCTGCGGGCCGGCGTCGCGCACATAACGGCGGACCGCGGAGTCCGTCCACTCGCCCGTGCCATAGCCGTGGAAGCGCAGATGCAGCTCCACCAGACGCGAGACGTCCTTGACCATGTCGTTGGAGTACTTCAGCGCGGTCATCCGCTTCTTGGTCATCTTCGCGCCCACCACTTCGTGATGGTGGAAGGAGACCCGGCCGTCCTTCTCGAAGCGCCGCGTCCTGGGCTTGCCGATGTCGTGCAGCAGGGCCGCGAGCCGCAGGACCAGGTCGGGACCGTTCTCCTCGAGGTCGATCGCCTGCTCCAGGACCGTCAGCGAATGCTCGTAGACGTCCTTGTGCCGATGGTGTTCGTCACTCTCCAGCCGCAGCGCCGGCAGCTCGGGCAGGACCCGGTCGGCCAGACCGGAATCGACGAACAGCCGCAGGCCCTTGCGCGGGTACGGCGCCAGGATCAGCTTGTTCAGCTCGTCCCGTACGCGCTCGGCGGAGACGATCTCGATGCGCTCCGCCATCGCCTTCATCGCGGCGACGACCTCGGGGGCGACCTCGAAGTCCAGCTGGGCGGCGAAGCGGGCCGCCCGCATCATCCGCAGCGGATCGTCCGAGAACGACTCCTCCGGCGTCCCCGGCGTCCGCAGGACCCGGTCAGCCAGGTCCTCCAGGCCGCCGTGCGGGTCGACGAACTCCTTCTGCGGCAGCAGCACCGCCATGGCGTTGACCGTGAAGTCCCGGCGGACGAGATCGTCCTCGATGGAGTCGCCGTAGGACACCTCGGGCTTGCGGGAGGTGCGGTCGTAGGCCTCGGAGCGGTAGGTCGTGATCTCGATGTCGAACGAGTCCTTCTTGCAACCGACCGTGCCGAAGGCGATGCCGACCTCCCAGACCGCGTCCGCCCACGGCCGGACGATCTTCAGTACGTCCTCGGGGCGGGCATCGGTGGTGAAGTCCAGGTCGTTGCCGAGCCGGCCGAGCAGCGCATCCCGGACCGAGCCGCCGACCAGGGCAAGCGTGAACCCGGCCTCCTGGAATCGGCGGGCCAGGTCATCCGCGACGGGGGACACCCGCAGCAGTTCGCTCACAGCGCGCCGCTGCACATGGTTCAGCGCGTTCGACGACTGCGGGGTCCGCTCGGCGTGCGGGGTGGGGAGGTCATTGTTGGCGTTCGGCACAACAGAACAGGGTACGTGGCCGCGCCGCGCGAAGCGTCACGTAATAAAGGGGACAGGCCGGTCACGGGGCGGCCGGCTCCGCGATCATGTGGAGCACTCCCCGGCACTCCGGCGCGGCAGGCCTCGTTACCATTCGTGGACGCACATTCCGACGACCACTGACGACGACGAGGGACGGGCGAGCGCGTGGCCGAGGCGGCAGGGTTCCAGGGGACTGAACGGCCGCGTGGTCGATGGCTGCGAAGGACCGTGACACTGCTCACTGGAGTGCCCCTGCTCGTGGGACTGCTCCAGGCCCCGCACGCCCCCTCCGCACAGGCGGCCCCGACCGGCTCCCGCACGGTCGACGTCACCATCGACTCGCTCTCGCCCTCCGCTCCCGCCAAGAGCGACACGGTCACCGTCTCCGGCACGCTGACCAACGAAGGACGCAGCACGATCACCGGCGCGCACGTCGGGATGCACCGTGGCGATGCGCTCAGCAGCCGCAGCGCCATCGAGTCCGCGAGCCGTCGCACCGGCTATCTGCCGGAGGTCGACGGCGAAGAGGTCGACAAGCACCAGGAGAAGATCGACAAGCTGGAGCCCGGCGTCAGCCGCACCTTCACCCTCAGCGTCCCGGTCAAGGACCTCGACCTCGGCGATGACGGTGTGTACCAGATCGGCGTCTCGCTGTCAGGGCGCACCCAGGCCTCCTCCTACGAGCAGGTCCTGGGGATCGACCGGACCTTCCTGCCCTGGCAGGCCGCCAACGCCGAGAAGAAGACCCAGCTCACGTACCTGTGGCCGCTGGTCTCCCCCACCCACCTCACCGCCGAGACCGACGCGGACGCCCAGCAGACACCGGTCTTCCGTAACGACGACCTCGCTGCCGAGCTCGCGCCGGGAGGCCGCCTCCAGCAGATGGTCGCGCTGGGCAAGAACCTGCCGGTGACCTTCGTCATCGACCCCGACCTGCTCGCGACCGTCGACGCAATGACCAAGTCGTACCGGGTGAACGGGCCGGACGGCCCGATGGGCAAGAACCAGGCCGTCGCCAAGCAGTGGCTGCACGAACTCGAAGAGGCCGTGAAGTCCCACGAGGTGGTCGCGCTGCCCTTCGCGGACCCCGACCTGGCCTCGCTCGCCCACCACGGCAAGGGCGTGCCCAGCGCGCTCAGCCACCTCGGCCCGGCCACGGACCTCGCCGAGAAGACCGTGGACACGATCCTCGGTGTCAAGCCGCGTACGGACTTCGCCTGGCCCGTGAACGGCGCGATCGACTCCTCCATCGTCGACGTCGCCACTTCAGCCGGCGCACACAACGTGATCGCCCGCAGCGACAGCCTGCGGGAGAGCGGCGGCCTGTCCTACACCCCGACGGCGGCCCGCCCCATCGGCGGCGGCAATACCGCCATCGTCGCGGACGCACAGCTCTCCCGGGCGTTCGAGGGCGATATGTCGAAGGCCGGGGACGCCACACACGCGGTTCAGGAGTTCCTCGCCCAGACCCAGATGATCAGCCTCCAGGACCCGGACCGGCAGCGCAGCATCGTCGTCGCACCGCAGCGCATGCCGTCGGTCAGCCAGGCCCAGGCCATGGCCACCGCGCTGCGGGATCTGGACGAGTCCGGGCGCTGGACCGCGCCGCTGCGCCTCAGCGGCGCCGCCAAGGCCAAGCCCGACCCCGCGGCCGGCCGCCGGGTGCCGAGCGGTGCCGCCTACCCGTCCTCGCTGCGCCGGCAGGAGCTCCCCACCGCCGCCTTCCGGCAGATCCAGGGCACCCAGGCCGCCCTGGACGAATTCCGGGTGATCCTGGCCCAGCCGGAGCGTGTAGTGACGCCGTTCGGCAACGCCATGATGCGGGAGATGTCGACGCAGTGGCGGGGCGACGCCTCCGGTGCCTCGGCCTTCCGTCGCTCCGTGCGCAGCTATCTCGACGGTCTGACCAAGAAGGTCCACCTGATCCAGAAGTCGGGGGCCACGCTCTCCGGGCGCAGCGCCACGATTCCGGTGACGGTCCAGAACAACCTGGTCCAGGGCGTCAAGGGCATGACGCTGAAGCTGACCTCCTCCCAGCCCAATCGTCTGGACGCAGGGAAGCCGCAGGAGATCACGGTGGACGGCGGGCACAGCCAGTCGTTCAAGTTCGACACCACAGCCAACGCCAACGGCCGCGCATGGGTGACCGCGCAGCTCTACACGGCGGACGGAAAGCCCTACGGTGACCCCATGACGTTCCAGGTGAACGTCACGGAGATCACCGCGACGGTGATGCTCGTCATCGCCGGCGGTGTGCTGCTGCTCGTCCTCGCCGGCGTACGGATCTACCTCCAGCGCAAGCGGGCGGCGGCCCGGCGCACCGAGGACGGTGCGGACGACGGCGGAGCGGACGACGACGGCCCCGATGGCGATGCGGGCACGGACGGCGACAGCGGCGGCACGGACGGAGACACCCCCGAGCAGCCGAGTGACCCCACGCCGGACACCGGTTCGGAAAACTCCGACCCGTCCGGCTCAGGTGAGAAAGTGGACCGTTGATATATGGCGGGGCCGGATGGCCGGCGACGGATGAGATGGGGCAGCGATGAACGCGCCGTACGACGGTGACCGGGGCCGGGGCGCCAATGGCGACCCCAGGGGGCCGGTCCCTCCGACGCCCTCGTTCCCAGCGGACCAGGATCCCTTTGTGCAGGACGCCTACCGCAACGACCCCCATCAGGCGCAGGACCCGACGGCCCAGGCCCCGGTGACCGAGGCGCCCTACGACCGCGCCGCGCACCCGCCGTCGCCTCCGGCCCAGCCCTCGCACCCGCTCTATCAGCAGCCGGCCGCGGGCCGCCACACCCCCGACCCCCAGCTGTGGTCCTCGCCGCCCGAGCCGCAGGGGCCCGCCCAGCACGCCCCGTACGGTGAGGACGCCGCGACGACGCAGTTCGCCAAGCCGTTCACCCAGGCCACCGACGAGCGTCCGCAGTCCGATGCGTTCGCGCATCTCTACCGCGATCAGCAGCCCTACGAGCCGCAGCGCCCGTCACCAGCCGGACCGCCCGCCGGTCCCCACGCGGCCGCCGCGGCGCCCGTCCCGGATGCCGTACCGCAGCAGCCCGCCGCGCCGACGCCGGAGCCCGCCCCCGTGCCGGCGGCCGGCAAGTCCTCCGGCGGCCGCGCCTCGGGCCTGCTCAAGTCCAGCGCCGTGATGGCCGCCGGCACGATGGTGTCCCGCCTCACGGGCTTCATCCGCTCGGCGCTGATCGTGGCGGCGCTCGGCGGCGCCGTGCTCGGTGACTCCTGGCAGGTCGCCTACCAGCTCCCGACGATGATCTTCATCCTGACCATCGGCGGCGGTCTGAACTCCGTCTTCGTCCCGCAGCTGGTGCGCGCGATGAAGGAGGACGACGACGGCGGCGAGGCCTATGCCAACCGGCTGCTGACGCTGGTCGTCGTGGTCCTCGGTGTGCTGACGGTGCTGTCGGTGTTCGCCGCACCGCTCCTGGTGAAACTGGTCTCCTTCGACATCTCACGCGACCCCGCGGCCAACGAGGTCGCCGTCGCCTTCACCCGCTACTGCGTACCCACGATCTTCTTCATGGGTCTGCATGTGGTGATGGGGCAGATCCTCAACGCCCGCGGCCGCTTCGGCGCGATGATGTGGACCCCGGTCCTCAACAACATCGTCATGATCGCCACTTTCGGCCTGTTCATCGGGGTCTACGGGACGGCGGAGACCTCGCACATCGGCGTCACCACCATCCCCGACGAGGGCCTCCGGCTCCTGGGCATCGGCACCCTCCTGGGCCTCGTCGTCCAGGCGCTGGCGATGATCCCCTACCTGCGTGACGCCGACTTCAAGCTCCGCCTCCGCTTCGACTGGCGCGGCCACGGCCTGGGCAAGGCCGCCAAGCTCGCCAAGTGGACGGTGCTGTTCGTGCTCGCCAACCAGGCGGGCGTCCTGGTCGTCACCCAGCTGTCCACCTGGGCCGGCAACACCGCCGACCAGCAGGGCCACCCGGGCACCGGCTTCATCTCGTACGCCAGTGCCCAGCTGATCTGGAACATGCCGCAGGCGATCATCACCGTCTCCGTCATGGCGGCGCTGCTGCCGCGGCTGGCGCGGTCCGCACACGACGGTGATACCGGGGCCGTGCGGGACGACATCTCGCAGGGCCTGCGCACCTCCGCCGTCGCGATCGTCCCGATCTCGTTCGGCTTTCTCTCCCTGGGCATCCCGCTGTGCACGCTGGTCTACGGCTCGTCCGGCGCCGGCATTCCGATGGGCTACATGCTGATGGCCTTCGGCGTGGGTCTGATCCCGTTCTCGGTGCAGTACGTCGTCCTGCGCGCCTTCTACGCGTACGAGGACACCCGCACCCCCTTCTACAACACGGTGATCGTCGCCGCCGTCAACGCCGCCGCCTCCGGCCTGTGCTTCCTGATCCTGCCCGCCCGCTGGGCCGTGGTCGGCATGGCGGCCTCCTACGGCCTGGCGTACATCATCGGCGTCGGTGTGGCCTGGCGACGGCTGGGCAAGCGGATGGACGGCGACCTCGACACCGCCCATGTCGTGCGGACCTACGCGCGGCTGGCCGGCGCCAGCGTCCCGGCCACGATCGTCTCCGGGGCCGTGGTGTACGGCATCATGCAGACGCTCGGCAGCGGATTCCTCGGCTCGCTCACCGGGCTGATCGCCGGCATCGCCGCGCTTCTCGCCGTGTTCTACGTCGCCGCACGCAAAATGCGCATTGAGGAAATGAACGCCCTGGTCGGCATGGTCCGGTCAAAGCTTGGGCGCTGATTGAGCACAACCATCGGCTGCCACCGTGTGTCGTGCATAGTGGCGGACTGTGGGCACAATTGTCTTGGCTCATTGAGCCTGCAACGGATGGGGAGGCAGGAACGACGGTGGCGGAACGGAGCACGGCTGCCGTCGACGTGGCCGACACGAGCGGTGAAGAACCGCTGACCGCCAAGGCGGGTAAGGCCACGGACGACGGTGCTAAGGCCGAGAAGGTATCCGGCGGGGAGAACGACGCCGCACGCACCGATGAGCAGCGTGCCGAGGCGACCGGGGCCCAGCCACCGGAACTGCACAGCGGCCACAAGCTCGCCAGACGTTACCGCCTCGAAGAGTGCGTCACCCGTCTGGACGGATTCAGCAGCTGGCGTGCGGTCGACGAAAAGCTGCGCCGGGCCGTCGGGGTGCATATCCTGCCCGCCGACCATCCACGGGCCCGGCCCGTACTTTCCGCCGCCCGTTCCTCGGCGCTGCTCGGCGACCCGCGCTTTGTGCAGGTCCTCGACGCCGTCGAGGAGAACGACCTCGTCTACGTCGTCCATGAATGGCTGCCGGACGCCACCGAGCTCACCACCGTGCTCGCCAACGGCCCGCTCGAGCCGCACGACGCCTACCAGCTCGTCAGCCAGGTCTCCCAGGCCATGGCCGCCGCGCACCGCGAAGGCCTGGCCCACCTGCGGATCACCCCCGGTTCGGTGCTGCGTACGGAGTCCGGGCAGTACCGCATCCGTGGTCTCGCCGTCATGGCGGCGCTGCGCGGCATCACCTGCGAGCACCCTCAGCGCACGGACACCGAGGCGATCGGTGCCCTGCTGTACGCCGCGCTGACCCAGCGCTGGCCGTACGAGAACGACGCCCACGGGCTGACGGGCCTGCCGAAGGGTGTCGGGCTGATCGCGCCCGACCAGGTGCGTGCCGGCGTCCACCGCGGGCTGTCCGAGCTGGCCATGCGCGCTCTGATCAACGACGGCGCCACGGCTTCCCGCCAGGAGCAGCCCTGCACCACCCCGGAGGAGCTTGCCAAGGCCGTCGCGGCCATGCCGCGTATCCGGCCCCCGGAGACGGCGTTCAGCACGCCTCCGCCGTACCAGCGCACGGGGTACCAGCAGGGCAACTACCGGCAGTCATCGACGCACAACGGCCAGTCCGTGCGGGCGGCTCAGCCCGTTGCCACGCCCCCGCCGCCGCTGCACAGCCGTACCGGCCGGGCACTGAAGTGGTCCGTCTCCGCGCTGCTCATCGCCGCACTCGGGCTGGGCAGCTGGCAGCTGGCGGACACACTGCTGAAGCGGGAGAACGACCAGGACGACCCGGGGAACTCGCAGACGAGCGGCGGCCCCGCCAAGAAGCGCACGGCAAAGCCTCTCGCGATCAAGGGCACCACGGAGTTCGCGCCCCTGGACGCACCTTCCAGGGCGGAGCAGGTTCCCAATGCCGCGGACGGCGACCCAAGTACCGCCTGGGTGACCAAGCGGTTCAAGGGGTGGCCGAACTTCGGAAACTTGCCGTCGTACGCCGAGGGCAGCGGCATCATCGCTGACCTGGGGAGCGCCAAGGACATCTCCGAGATACAGGTCAGCATGTACCGGCCGGGCCAGACGGTGGAAGTCCGCGCAGCGGCGCCTTCCGCAGCCAGCCCGACGACGCTCGGCGATTTCTCACGACGCCTCTCCAAACTGGAGAAGGCTGATGGCCGGCTGAATGTGAAACTCGACCAGCCGGTGCGGGCTCGCTATGTACTGATCCGCGTCACGGAACTTCCCAGCGATGAAGAATCAGGTTGGTTCCGCGGGGGAATTTCAGAAATCAAAATTTCTGGCTGATATTGCGGACAACGCATTTTCCTCATCCGCCGGTGCCTTCGCCTACGGCACGAGGGCCTGCCGAGTCATCGGCAGGCCCTCGTGGCTCGTGAGGCTCAGCCGCGCCCCTGGGTGTCCTGGGCGACGATGAAGTACTTGCCGCACTCGCCCGCGAACCTCCATGTTCCGCGGCCCACCCACGCGCCGTATATCGTCTTGCCGTTGCTGCAGTCGGTAACGGCGCGAGCCTGACCGCTCTTGATGGTGCAGGTCGCGCTCCACGAGTTGACCGTCTGCTTCCAGTTGCCGCACCTGTAGTTGCTGGCGGCAGACGCGGGGGTGGCAGTAGCCACCCCGCCGGCGAGAAGTGCAGCGGTCACAGATGCCGTTGCGGCGCGGCGCAGCACGGTGTTCTTCAAGGAAGTCCCCTCCTGGATGCCCGATCGGGCGCAATGCGATGGTCACGGACGTTTCAGACAGCGCCCGTGATCATCCTAAGAGCTGTCCCGCAGTTCCTGGTCACAGGCGAGATGATCTCGCCTGACCGATGCCGGGTCCTGGGAATCCGTCGGCCGCAGCATGGAGTTCGCACGCATGAAATTCCAGACGAATTACAGGCCAGCCGATCCGGCACGAAAGCCAGTCAACATCGCGATGCGAAGCAGACCATGCCAGATAATCTCGCATCACGGCGATGAACAAACGACCGGAGAGATGAGCAGATGGCGACACCTGCACAGCTGACCCGCGGAGAATGAATGGCGTCTGTGCGGCCTCCGGAAATCCCAGGAAGGAGATCGCCCGCCTACGAATACCTGGCACTTCTCCCGACAGCTGCCTACCATGCGGTGTACGAGGTTGCTGCAAGCCCGTGGACTCATCACGTTGCGGTGCGACGGGTCGACGTCGCCGCCGGTGTCTTACCAGGTCAAGATTCCGAGGATCAGCCGCAGGGCAAGGGGGGTTTGGATGGGTGCGCGGGACGATTCTGGTGATCAGGACCTCCTCGCTCGCCATGTCGCCGGCGACCCCGATGCTTTCGGGGAGATCGTCCGGCGGCACCGCGACCGGCTCTGGGCCGTGGCACTGCGCACCCTGGGCGATCGCGAGGAAGCCGCCGACGCCGTGCAGGACGCCCTGGTCTCCGCCTATCGTGCGGCCCATACCTTCCGCGGCCAGTCCGCCGTGACGACCTGGCTGCACCGCATCACGGTCAATGCCTGTCTGGACCGGGCCCGCAAGGCCGCCTCCCGGCGCACCTCGCCCGTCGCCGAGACCGAGCGGCTGGAACAGCTGCTCGAACCCGAGGAATCCGCCGCAGTCCCCGCCGAGCGCAAGGATCTGCACCGGGAGCTGCTGAGTGCGCTGCGCACACTCCCGGAGGAGCAACGTGCCGCTCTGGTCCTCGTCGACATGCAGGGCTACCCCGTCGCGGAGGCAGCCGCGATCCTCGATATCCCGACCGGGACGGTGAAGAGCCGCTGCGCACGAGGCCGTGCACGGCTCCTGCCCTTGGTCACCCATCTGCGCGCTGACGGCGGGGGTAGCGAACCCGCGAGCAGGGGAAGGAACCGGGCGCAGGGGACATCCGTCCCACCGACGGCAGGACCGAAGGACACAGGTGCCGTGAAGGGCGGAGGTGGGCGAGCGTGACGTCGACGACCGGCACGGGTGAGCACCCGGAGGTCTCTGAGATCTCCGACCTCACGGACGGGCTGCTCTCCCCCTCGCGCACCACAGATCTGCGCGACCACCTTGCCGGCTGCGCGCTGTGCGAGGACGTCTATGCGTCCCTGGAAGAGATCCGCGGGCTGCTCGGAACGCTTCCCGGCCCGACGCGGATGCCGGCGGACGTCGCTGGGCGCATCGATGCCGCCCTCGCCGCCGAGGCGCTGCTCGACGCCACCACTCCCGGCGCCGGGGGACATGTTTCACGTGAAACAGCCTCTGCACCGGTGGTGGTTTCACGTGAAACCGATGCCGAGTCCCCCAGCCGCGGCACTCCGTCCACCCGGCCTGCTGGGCGGCCTCGTGGCGCCACCGGCCCCGGCCGCCGGGCACCGGGCGGCCGCTCCTCCCGTTCGCGGCGCTGGCCGCGCATCCTGCTCGGCACCGCGGCGGCCGCGGCGGTCCTCAGCTTCGGTGGCCTCCTGATCCAAAACGCCGCCATGGACCGCCCCCAGGCGCACAAGCAGGACCGGCCCACCGCGACCACTGAGAAGAGCCTGGGTGCGGCCGGCCTCACTGCCGCCAGCCTTGAATCACATGTCCAGGACCTGCTCGCCTCCAAGCGTTCGCACAAGTCGCCGGACATCGGTACTCGGAGCTCCCCCGAGACCCCGCTGCGGGGCAACGCCGACACCATTCCGTCGTGTGTCCGCCAGGGCATCGGGCGCCCTGAAGCGCCGCTCGCGTCCAGCCACACCCGCTACCAGGGCAAGGACGCCTTCCTCGTCGTCCTGCCGGATCCGCGCGATCTACGGCGTGTCTCGGCGTATGTCGTCGCATCCTCCTGCGTCTCCGCCACACCGCCGGTTCCCGGAAGGGTTCTGCTGTCGCACTCGTACCCGCGAGACTGAACGGCGGAAAGTGCGCTGTGCCACTCCGGGAATGCTCGCCCCTTAGGATCCGTTGGGTGGGGTGAGAGTTCCCAGGCCCCAGCAAGCAGTCGGCAGAGACAAGGAAGACACCCGTGAGCGACGTCCGCAACGTGATCATCATCGGCTCCGGGCCCGCGGGCTACACCGCAGCGCTCTACACCGCCCGCGCGTCCCTGAAGCCGCTGGTCTTCGAAGGTGCCGTCACCGCCGGAGGCGCGCTGATGAACACCACCGACGTGGAGAACTTCCCCGGTTTCCGCGACGGCATCATGGGGCCGGACCTCATGGACAACATGCGCGCCCAGGCCGAGCGCTTCGGCGCCGAGCTTGTGCCGGACGACATCGTCGCGGTCGACCTCTCCGAGGAGATCAAGACGGTCACCGACACCGCAGGCAATGTGCACCGGGCGAAGGCGGTCATCGTCAGCACCGGCTCCCAGCACCGCAAGCTCGGCCTGCCCCGTGAGGACGAACTGTCCGGCCGCGGCGTCTCCTGGTGCGCCACCTGCGACGGGTTCTTCTTCAAGGACCAGGACATCGCCGTCATCGGCGGCGGCGACACCGCGATGGAGGAGGCCACCTTCCTCTCCCGCTTCGCCAAGTCGGTCACGGTCGTCCACCGCCGTAGCGCCCTGCGGGCCAGCAAGGCGATGCAGGATCGTGCCTTCGCCGACCCGAAGATCAAGTTCGTGTGGGACAGCGAGGTCGCCGAGATCCACGGCGAGAACAAGCTCTCTGGTCTGACGCTGCGCAACGTCAAGTCCGGCGAGACCTCCGAGCTCCCCGTCACGGGCCTGTTCATCGCCATCGGCCACGACCCGCGGACCGAGCTGTTCAAGGGCCAGCTGAACCTCGACGACGAGGGCTACCTCAAGGTCGACGCGCCCAGCACCCGCACCAACATGTCGGGGGTCTTCGCCGCGGGCGATGTCGTCGACCACACCTACCGCCAGGCAATCACCGCGGCCGGCACGGGCTGCTCCGCCGCCCTGGACGCCGAGCGGTTCCTCGCTGCGCTGTCGGACGGCGAGGCGGTCGCCGAGCCGGACAAGACCGCTTCCGCCTGACCGCGCACCCAGCTTCCCAACACCCACCCACTAAGGAGATTGCCATGGCCGGCGCCACGGTGACCGTCACGGACGCCAACTTCGAAGAGGTCGTCCTCAACAGCGACAAGCCCGTCCTCGTGGACTTCTGGGCCACCTGGTGCGGCCCGTGCCGCCAGGTCGCCCCGTCCCTGGAGGCCATTGCCGCCGAGCACGACGAGATCGTCATCGCCAAGCTGAACACCGACGAGAACCCGGCGACCACCGCCAAGTACGGCGTCATGTCGATCCCGACGATGAACGTCTACAAGGGCGGCGAGGTCGTGAAGACCATCGTCGGCGCCAAGCCGAAGGCCGCGATCGAGCGCGACCTGGCGGACTTCCTCGCCTGAGTCACGCCGCTTGTTTCACGTGAAACGGGCCCGCCCTCATCGAGGGACGGGCCCGTTCTCCGTTTCACGTGAAACAGTCTTCCCTACAGCGGTCGCAGGGCCGGCTCCTTCTGGACAGCGCCCAGCAGACGGTCGAGCGCCAGCTCCACGTCTTCCTTCCATGAAATGGTGGTCCGCAGCTCAAGGCGCAGCCGCGGAAAGCGGGGGTGGGGACGTACGGTCTTGAAGCCCACCGCGAGAAGGTGATCGGCGGGCAGCACACACGCCGGCTCGGTCCAGCGGGCATCACCGAACGCCTCGATGGCCTTGAAGCCACGCTGGATGAGGTCCTTGGCGACCGTCTGCACCATCACTCGCCCCAGCCCCTGCCCCTGGTAGCCGGGGATCAGCCATGCTGTCAGCAGCTGCACCGCATCCGGCGACACCGGGCTGGTGGGAAAGGCGGTGGAGCGCGGCACATAGGCCGGCGGCGCATACATCACGAAGCCGACCGGCACCTCGTCGACATAGACGACCCGACCACAGGATCCCCACTCCAGCAGCACCGCCGAGATCCAGGCTTCCTTCTCCAGCTCGGGGCGCCCCGCCTTTACCGCAGCCTCGCCGCTGACGGGGTCGAGCTCCCAGAAGACGCAGGAGCGACAGCGCTTGGGGAGATCCGGAAGGTTGTCCAGCGTGAGCGGTACGAGCCGACGGCCCATGAACCCAGGTCCTCACTTCTCTCGCCTGCCGCACCACGAAGCGCCGTCAGCGCCACCTGCTCCCTGAGCAGACCACCGACAAACCCTCCGACGGCTGCGAGGCCGAACCCCGCCGCCAGCAGTCCGGTGCGGCTCACCGATCGCATGGCCCTCTCCTCGCTGTGAGGTGTCTCCACGTGGATCCGTGCCATACCCGAACGCATCGTATCCACCCTTTACGGGCACCGGTAGCACGAGAGAGCAAAGGGCGGGCCGTGTTCCGGTACGGACTCCGGAACACGGCCCGCCCAGGAGCCGACGCGTCAGCTCACTCGTCCTCGTTCTTCTCCTCGGCCAGCGACTGGCCCAGGACAGGCCCCTCACCGGGGGCAAGAGTCCCGAGGATGCGCTCAAGATCGTCTATCGAGGCGAACTCAACAACGATCTTCCCCTTCTTCTGCCCCAGGTCGACCTTCACCCGGGTCTCGAAGCGATCGGACAGACGGGAGGCGAGACCGGTGAGCGCGGGGGACACCAGGGCACCCGCACGGGGCCGCTTCGCCTTGCTCGCACTCTTGGGGGCCGAGCCCATCAGCTTCACGATCTCCTCGACCGTGCGCACCGACAGCCCCTCGGCCACGATGCGGTACGCCAGGTGGTCCTGCTCCTCCGTGTCCTCCACGGAGAGCAGGGCACGGGCGTGTCCCGCGGAGAGCACACCCGCGGCGAGCCGGTTCTGCACCGACGGCGAGAGGTTCAGCAGACGCAGCGTGTTGGAGACCTGCGGACGCGAGCGCCCGATCCGGTCGGCCAGCTCGTCATGCGTGCACTTGAAGTCCTTCAGCAGCTGGTCGTAGGCAGCGGCCTCTTCCAGCGGGTTGAGCTGTGCCCGATGAAGGTTCTCCAGGAGTGCATCGAGGAGCAGCTTCTCATCGTCGGTGTCCCGGACGATGGCGGGAATCTTCTCCAGTCCGGCTTCACGGGACGCCCGCCAGCGGCGCTCGCCCATGATGAGCTCGTACTTGTCCGAGGCCGTCTGACGGACCACCACCGGCTGAAGCAGACCCACCTCCTTGATGGAGGTGACCAGCTCGGCAAGGGCGTCCTCGTCGAAGACCGCACGCGGCTGGCGCGGATTCGGCGTGATCGCATCCAGCGGCACCTCGGCGAAGTGCGCACCGGCCACCTGCGACAGACCCGCCGCCTGCTCGGCCCCGGCCGGCGCTTCCGTTTCACGTGAAACATCGTGCGCCGGCAGCGACGTCACCTTGGCGGCCGCTACTCCTCTCCCCGGGGGCAGGACCGGTACGGACGACGGTGACGTCGCTCCCTGTCCCACCGCGGGCCCGACATGGTCCGTGCTCTGCGGTGCCGCGGGGATCAGCGCACCGAGCCCACGGCCCAGGCCTCTACGTCGTTCGCTCACTGAGTCCCCTCCGGGATGCTGTGCTGTGCTTCATAGTTGACGCTGAGGCCCTGGCCCCCGGTCTGCGGGACCCCACGCAACGCGATCTCTCGGGCCGCTTCGAGATAGGAGAGCGAGCCGCTGGATCCCGGGTCATAGGTGAGCACTGTCTGCCCATAGCTGGGTGCCTCGGAGATGCGCACCGAGCGGGGAATGCTCGTACGGAGCACCTCATGGCCGAAGTGGTTGCGGACCTCATCGGCGACCTGGGAGGCCAGCCGGGTGCGCCCGTCGTACATCGTGAGCAGGATCGTCGAAACATGGAGCTCGGGGTTGAGATGGCCCCGCACCAGGTCGACGTTCCGCAGCAGCTGGCCCAGCCCCTCCAGCGCGTAGTACTCGCACTGAATCGGGATCAGTACCTCGGCTCCGGCGACCAGGGCATTGACGGTCAGCAGGCCGAGCGAGGGCGGGCAGTCGATGAAGATGTAGTCCAGCGGCTGTTCATACGCCTTGATGGCGCGGTCCAGCCGGCTCTCGCGGGCCACCAGAGAGACCAGTTCGATCTCGGCACCGGCCAGATCGATCGTGGCGGGCGCACAGAACAGCCCCTCCACATCCACGACCGGCTGCACCACGTCGGAGAGTGGCTTGCTCTCCACCAGCACGTCATAGATCGACGGCACCTCGGAGTGGTGGTCGATGCCCAGAGCCGTCGATGCGTTGCCCTGGGGGTCGAGGTCGATCACCAGGACCCGTGCTCCGTGCAGGGCCAGTGAGGCCGCCAGGTTCACGGTGGTCGTGGTCTTACCGACCCCACCCTTCTGGTTGGCAACCACCATGACCCGAGTCTGTTCAGGCCGGGGCAGCCCCTCACCCGCGCGGCCGATTGCCTCTACCGCCAGCTGAGCTGCACGACCGATCGGGGTGTCGTCCATCGGGGGCGGCGTTTCACGTGAAACGTCGTCCCCGAACGACTCGCTACGGGGACCGGGGACCGGATCGGTCATCGGTCCCGCGATGTTGGCGTCGGACCGCAAGGATTCACTCTCCTCGACATCAGGCTCGCAATGTTCAGAGCCTGCCATGCTTTCGGTGTCGTGAACCAGTGAGGTCCGTTCTCCTGTGGACGAATCCACAGCTGTGGATAGATCCGTGACCCTTGTGGGCTTACGGTCGCGCGGCTCGGCGGCCGCACGACCGCGACCGATGATCCCTTGCAGCAGAGAACGACGTTTCACGTGAAACACGATGCCAGCGTCGCGCCTGAATTAGCCGCGACACTCCGTCTTGTGTCGTTTTGATGGCATTTACGGAATTCGCCCGTTCCCCTATTTCACGGAACGGCTCACCCCTTGCATCAATGCCGGTCTGTTCAGCTCCGGCGCAAAGACATCAGCGTCGGCGCCCCCTCGACGCACGGCTGACGCGGGCCGCCTTCGCCCGCTTGGCCGCGAAGCGCACACCGCCGGGGCTCTCCCCCACCTCGACCCGCACCACCGTCGTCGGCGGGTCCACAATGCCCTCGCCCACCTGCACCACCGAGGTCTCCACCACACCGAGCTTGCTCAGCGCCGCTCGGGCACCCTTGAGCTCCTCCTCCGCGGCATCACCCTTGAGCGCCAGCATCTCGCCGTAAGGACGCAGCAGCGGAACACCCCACCCGGCCAGCCGGTCGAGCGGAGCGACGGCACGCGCGGTCACCACATGCACCTGCGGAAGCTTGCCCATGACCTCCTCGGCTCGCCCTCGCACGACCGTGACGTGGTCAAGACCGAGCAGCTCGACGACTTCCTGGAGAAAGGTCGTCCGCCGCAACAGCGGCTCCAGGAGCGTGATCTTCAGATCCGGACGTACCAGCGCCAGCGGGATACCGGGAAGCCCAGCCCCCGAACCCACATCGCAGACCGAGACGCCTTCCGGAACCACCTCGGAGAGCACCGCACAGTTCAGCAGATGCCGCTCCCACAGCCTCGGCACCTCACGCGGGCCGATCAGCCCTCGCCTCACGCCCGCGTCGGCGAGCAGCTCGCCGTACCGCACGGCCTCCGGAAAGCGCTCACCGAAAATCTCCTGCGCCGCCTTCGGCGCAGGAGGAAGCTCCGCTGCTGCCTCCGTCACGGGAACCGCCCTTCCTCTGGACTGCTTTTCCTGCCGGGAACCCGGGCCCACTCACCCGGAATAACACAGAACGCTGACAACTTTTGGCCCCGCCTGCGAGCAGACGGGGCCAAAGAAAAAACGGACGTACTGAGCGGTCAGGCCGGGAGGACGACCACTCGGCGCTCCGGCTCCTCGCCCTCGGACTCGCTGCGCAGCCCGGCCGCGGCCACGGCGTCGTGGACGACCTTGCGCTCGAACGGCGTCATCGGGTCGAGCTTCACCGGCTCACCGGTGCCCTTGGCCTCCTCCGCCGCCTTCGCACCGATCTCCGTGAGCTGCTCGCGCTTACGCGCCCGGAAGCCGGCGATGTCCAGCATCAGACGGCTGCGGTCACCGGTCTCCCGGTGCACGGCCAGCCGGGTCAGCTCCTGCAGCGCCTCCAGCACCTCACCGTCACGGCCCACCAGCTTCTGCAGATCGCGGCTGGTCGAGTCGCTGATGATCGACACCGCGGCGCGATCGGCCTCGACGTCCATGTCGATGTCACCGTCGAGGTCGGCGATGTCCAGCAGACCCTCGAGGTAGTCGGCCGCGATCTCGCCTTCCTGCTCCAGGCGGGTCAGGGTGTCGGTGCCCTCGGCGGCAGGGTTCGTGTCCGTCACGAAAGGACTCCTTCTTACTTCTTCGACGGGTGCTTGGGGCGCTGCTGGCCCTTGCGCTGTCCGGACTTGGTGGTACGGGACCCGGAGGCGCCGCCCTTCTCCTCGCCGTTCTGCGCGTCCTTCTTCTCCAGCGACTGCTTCTTCGCTCCGCCCTGAGCAGCGCCCGCCGCCCCGGCACGCGTACGCTGCGCGCCGCCGGCCGGAGCACCACCGGTCTGCCGCTTGGCCTTCGTCTGGCGCTTGGGCTGCTGGCGGTTCTGACGCGCCTCCTCGGCGGCCTGCTTCGCCGCGATCTCGGCCGGGTCCTCGACGATCTTGCCCTTGGCCCGCAGCCGCTCCTGACGCTCCTCGAACGCCTTGCTGCCCGGAGTCGGGTTACGACGGATGACGAACATCTGCTGGCCCATGGTCCACACGTTGGTGGTCAGCCAGTAGACGAGAACACCGACGGGGAAGTTGATACCGAAGACGGCGAACATGACCGGGAAGACGTACATCAGCATCTTCTGCTGCTGCATGAACGGCGTCTTCACCGTCAGGTCGACGTTCTTGGTCATCAGCTGGCGCTGGGTGAAGAACTGCGACGCCGACATCAGGACGATCATGATGACCGTGACCACGCGGACGTCGGTCACCGAAGCGCCCAGGTTCTGGATCTTCTCCGCGCTGTCCATGAACTTCGCGGCCAGCGGAGCGCCGAAGATGTGAGCCTTCTGCGCGCTCTCCAGCAGAGGCTGGTCGATGACACCGACGACCTTGTTCTGCGCGATGTGGTTCAGAACCTGGTACAGCGCGATGAAGAAGGGCGACTGGGCCAGAATCGGGAGACAGCTCGAGAGCGGGTTGGTGCCCGTCTCCTTGTAGAGCTTCATCATCTCTTCGGACTGGCGCTGCTTGTCGCTCTTGTAGCGCTCCTGGATCGCCTTCATCTTCGGCTGGAGCGCCTGCATGTTCCGCGTCGCCTTGATCTGCTTCACGAAGAGCGGGATCAGGCAGATACGGATCAGCACCACCAGCGAGACGATGGACAGACCCCACGCCGCGCCACTGTTCCGGTCAAAGATCAGGCTGTAGAACGAGTGGAACTGGACGATGATCCAGGAAACGGCGTAATAGAGAGGATTCAGGATCGTGTCCACGAATCAGGCTCCTTGGGCGTTGGGCTGAGTCTCGGGCTGGGCGGCGGGCTCATGGACAGCAGTCCCACCCAGGCGGCTCCTCAGCCGCTGGTGCCAAACCGGACGCTTCCGGGGAGGGACGTGGTCGACGCCACCGAGCGACCACGGGTTGCAGCGCAGGATGCGCCAAGCCGTCAGCGCAGTCCCTTTCACCGCGCCGTGCCGGTCGATGGCCGTATAGCCATAGTGCGAGCACGACGGGTAGTACTTGCAGACCGGGCCCAGGAGAGGGCTGATGGTCCACTGATAGATCTTGATCAAAAGCAGCAGCGGGTACTTCACTGTGCGCTCCCTCCCGGGTCCCGGGCGGGGTTCCGGGGGCCCTCGGCGGAGCCGCTGGTCGCAGCCCCTGCGGGATTGCAGCCTCTCGGCACCCCTCCCAGCAGCCGCTCCAGGGCGGCATCCAGGTCGCGGGCCAGCTGGTCGTGATCCGCATCACCTGCGCCGGGCAGGGCCCGTACGACAACCAGGCTACCGGCGGGCAGCCGGTCCAGCCGGTCGCGCAGGAGATGGCGAAGTCGCCGCTTGACCTTGTTGCGCACGACCGCGTTGCCAACGGCCTTGCTCACGACGAAACCCGCACGCGCCGGGGGAACGCATTCCCCCGCTGCGTGCGGGTCCGTTGCACCGCTACGACAATGAACGACAAGGAGCGGGCGCCCGGCCCTGCGTCCCCGGCGTACCGCGGTCGCAAAGTCCTCGCGCCGCCTCAGCCGATTTTCGGTAGGCAGCACGTCATGGACCTAGGTTCAGGCTGCTCAGGCCGACAGGCGGGCGCGACCCTTGCCACGGCGGGACGCGAGAATCGCGCGGCCGGCACGGGTCCGCATGCGCAGACGGAAGCCGTGGGTCTTCGCACGACGGCGGTTGTTCGGCTGGAAGGTGCGCTTGCTCACTCGGGGGCTCCAGGAATGCTTGTTGTCTCAAGGTGAGACAGATGTGGGGCGTCGTTGGCTGTCACCGTGCGCCCACGAGTAGCTCGCAACGCCTAAGTGCACCGCTTCACGATCACCAGAGCGCGATCTTTGCCCATCGGAGGCAGGCGGCAGCAGCCATCGACAACTCGACCTGGTCACGGTACGCGCGGCTACGCCATCCGGTCAAACCGGCTCCTCGGCAGCACGAGCAGCCTCCCGCCAGGACACACTATGCACAGCCTGTGGACAACAACTTGAATCCCCAGGCCCGCCCTGACTACCGTGGCTGAACTCCGATTCCTTCCCGCCCGTCCTGAGAATCACACATTCGTGGGACTGTGAGAGAGCGTGCCCTGTGGCTGATGTACCTGCCGATCTTGCCGCAGTGTGGCCCCGCGTGCTCGACCACCTCCTCCGGGCGGAAGCCGACGGCCTCAAGCCCAAGGACCAGGACTGGCTCAAGCGCACCCAGCCGCTGGCACTGGTCGCCGACACCGCGCTGCTCGCCGTCCCCAATGAATTCGCCAAGGGCGTGCTCGAAGGCCGGCTGGCGCCGCTGATCGGGGAGGCCCTCAGCCATGAGTGCGGCCGCCCGATCCGGATCGCGATCACCGTCGACGACTCCTCCGAGGAGCCCCCGGCGCCGTCGGCACCCACGCCTTCGCCGCACCAGCAGCCCCAGCAGCCGCACCAGCAGCAGCCCCCGCACCACCAGCAGCCGCACCAGTCACCGCAGCAGCACGATGCGTACGACTACGAGCGGCGCCACGACACCCGGCAGGGCTACGGGCACCAGGGCGACGACCTGCCCGGCGTGCGGCCCGCCTACCCGGACTACCAGCAGCCCCGGCACGAGCCCGGCTCCTGGCCGCAGCACTCCAACATGGCCGGCGGCCCCGGGCCGCGTGACGACTACGGATGGCAGCAGCAGCACCTCGGCGGGTTCCCCGACCGCGACCCCTACGCCTCCCCGTCGTCCTCGCACGTACCGCAGCACCAGCAGCCGCAGAACGACTACCGTGCGCAGGCCCCCGACCGCAGCGCGCCGCCGCAGCACTCCGACGGCGGGCGCTCGCCGTACGAGCAGCAGCGCCGCGATCTCACCGAGCACCAGTCCGGCGGGCACAACGGCCGTTCCGGTCCCGGGGCCGGACTGCCCGCGCCCAGCGGTGCGCCCAGCCCGCTCGCCGCGCAGCCCGCGCCGGCGACCGGCCCCGGTGAGCCGACCGCGCGGCTGAACCCGAAGTACCTCTTCGACACCTTCGTCATCGGTGCCTCGAACCGCTTCGCGCACGCCGCCGCGGTCGCCGTCGCGGAGGCTCCGGCCAAGGCGTACAACCCCCTGTTCATCTACGGGGAGTCGGGCCTCGGCAAGACCCATCTGCTGCACGCGATCGGGCACTACGCGCGGAGCCTGTATCCGGGGACCCGGGTGCGGTACGTGAGCTCGGAGGAGTTCACCAACGAGTTCATCAACTCCATCCGCGACGGCAAGGCGGACGCGTTCCGCAAGCGCTACCGCGACATGGACATCCTGCTGGTCGACGACATCCAGTTCCTGGCGAGCAAGGAGTCGACGCAGGAGGAGTTCTTCCACACCTTCAATACGCTGCACAACGCCAACAAGCAGATCGTGCTCTCCAGTGACCGGCCGCCCAAGCAGCTGGTCACCCTGGAGGACCGGCTGCGCAACCGCTTCGAGTGGGGCCTGATCACCGACGTCCAGCCGCCCGAGCTGGAGACCCGGATCGCGATCCTGCGGAAGAAGGCGGTGCAGGAGCAGCTGAACGCGCCGCCGGAGGTGCTGGAGTTCATCGCGTCCCGGATCTCGCGCAACATCCGCGAGCTGGAGGGCGCGCTGATCCGGGTCACCGCGTTCGCCTCGCTCAACCGGCAGCCGGTCGACCTGGGGCTGACCGAGATCGTGCTGAAGGACCTGATCCCCGGGGGCGAGGACGCCGCGCCGGAGATCACCGCGACCGCGATCATGGCCTCCACCGCCGACTACTTCGGGCTGACCATCGACGATCTGTGCGGCTCCTCGCGCAGCCGCGTCCTGGTGACCGCCCGCCAGATCGCCATGTATCTGTGCCGCGAGCTCACCGATCTCTCGCTGCCGAAGATCGGCGCGCAGTTCGGCGGCCGGGACCATACGACCGTGATGCACGCCGACCGCAAGATCCGCGCGCTGATGGCCGAGCGGCGCTCGATCTACAACCAGGTCACCGAGCTCACCAACCGCATCAAGAACGGCTGAGCCCGCCGGCCAGCTCCGCAGTCGCATCCAGGGCGTCCCGGGACCCGCTCCCGGGACGCCCTTCGTCGTACGCGGACGGTGGCGTCCCCTCCGTAAGCCCTCCCCGGCCTGTCCGGAAGCCCTCCCCGGCCTGTCTCCGGCCCGTCCCAGACCTGTGGAGCGCGGCGGCCGTGTTCGATTCCGTGCCTGGTCACGGCCTCTCTCCACAGATTGGGCAAGATTCTTCCGTCCACACCCTGGGGAGAGGAAAGTTATCCCTGTGGGATCCACAGGCTGCTGTTCTGACGGGGCATCGGGGGAGGTCAGCAGCGTGTGGATTTGTGGCCAACCGCTCTCCACAGGGTGTGGACAGAGATTTCGTCCACAGGGGAGTGGACGGCTTGTCCACCGGCCGCCCACAGGAGAGCGGCTGTTGTCCCCAGCGATCCCCAGCTTCTCCACACCCCTGTCCACTGTTCGGCAACCCAACACCCCGCCTCACCGCGCCGAGTGAAAGCGGTCACACCAAGGTGGTGGGTTGGGCTGTGGGGAACGTGGGTAAAGCTGGGGATGGCACTGGGGAGAAGTGGCCGTCTCCTGTGCATCGGGTGTGCAGAACTTTGGGCGGTCCACAGAACCACCGGCTTTTCCACGGCCGCCGCCCACAGGGGCAGTGGACAAAAAATCCGCGTTGACCTGCGCAAAAGCAGTTGTCCACGGTTTCCACAGGCCCTACTACTACGACCACGGATATCTACCGGGGAACTCGCTCGGAAACGGGGCCTGTGCACAAGTTGGCCGTCGGGCGTCCGGGACGGGCCGAGCCGACTTGACCCCGAGCCGCACCGACTGTCGGTGGCGTGCGTCAGACTGGTCTCCGGCAACCCAGCCGACGAAGAAGGCCAGCAGGGCGAGAGCCAGCAACAGCAGGAGGCGGTTTCCGGTGAAGATCCGGGTGGAGCGCGATGTACTCGCGGAGGCAGTGGCCTGGGCGGCCAAGAGCCTCCCGGCCCGTCCGCCGGTGCCCGTCCTCGCGGGCCTGCTGCTGAAGGCGGAGGACGGCGCACTGAGCCTCTCCGGCTTCGACTACGAGGTCTCGGCGCGGGTCTCGGTGGAGGCCGAGGTCGAGGAGGAGGGCACCGTCCTCGTCTCCGGCCGGCTGCTCGCCGACATCTGCCGTGCGCTCCCCAACCGCCCGGTGGAGATTTCCACCGACGGTGTACGAGTGACCGTCGTCTGCGGCTCCTCGCGGTTCACCCTCCACACCCTTCCTGTGGAGGAGTACCCGTCCCTGCCGACGATGCCCACCGCGACCGGCACGGTCCCCGGTGAGGTCTTCGCCGCGGCCGCCGCCCAGGTGGCCATCGCCGCCGGCCGTGACGACACCCTGCCGGTGCTCACCGGCGTACGCATCGAGATCGAGGGCGACACGGTCACCCTGGCCTCCACGGACCGCTACCGCTTCGCGGTGCGCGAGTTCCTGTGGAAGCCGGAGAGCCCGGACGCCTCCGCGGTCGCGCTGGTCCCGGCCAAGACGCTGCTGGACACCGCCAAGTCGCTGAGCAGCGGCGACACCGTCACGCTCGCGCTGTCCGGCTCCGGCCAGGGCGAGGGCCTGATCGGTTTCGAGGGCGCCGGCCGGCGGACGACGACGCGTCTGCTGGAGGGCGACCTGCCCAAGTACCGCACGCTCTTCCCGACCGAGTTCAACTCCGTCGCCGTGATCGAGACCGCCCCGTTCGTCGAGGCCGTCAAGCGTGTGGCGCTGGTGGCCGAGCGGAACACCCCGGTCCGGCTGAGCTTCGAGCAGGGTGTGCTGATCCTGGAGGCCGGTTCCAGCGACGATGCACAGGCTGTGGAGAGGGTCGACGCGGAGCTGGACGGCGACGACATCTCGATCGCCTTCAACCCCGGCTTCCTGCTGGAGGGCCTGTCGGCCATCGACTCCCCGGTGGCCCAGCTGTCCTTCACGACGTCCACCAAGCCGGCGCTGCTGAGCGGCCGCCCGGCCAAGGACGCCGAGGCCGACGACGCCTACAAGTACCTGATCATGCCGGTCCGTCTGTCGGGCTGACGGAGGGCCGCACTGCCGGCCGGGTGCGCGAGGGGCGCCCCTCGCAAGGCGGCAGGATGCCGGTGCGGCTGTCGGGCTGACCGCCGGGCCGGACCGAGCGCCCGGACGCTCATCGGAGCCCTTGCGGCGACTGGCTGACGGGGCCCTGATGAGCGGCTGAGCCCACAGCTGTGCACGGACCTGCGGGCGTAGGCTCGGACTCGGGTACGACTGCAACGACTACGTGCAAATGAGGGTCTCTGATGGAGCTCGGTCTCGTCGGTCTCGGCAAGATGGGCGGCAATATGCGCGAGCGCATTCGCCGCGCCGGCCACACCGTCGTCGGTTACGACCGCAACCCGGACCTGGCGGATGTGAACAGCCTCCAGGAGCTTGTGGACAAGCTCAAGGGTCCGCGGGTGGTCTGGGTCATGGTGCCGGCCGGTGCCGCCACCCAGTCCACGATCGACGAGCTGGCCGAGCTGCTCTCGCCGGGCGACATCGTCGTCGACGGCGGAAACTCCCGCTGGACCGACGACGAGAAGCACGCCGAGGAGCTGAAGGCCAAGGGCATCGGCTTCGTCGACTGCGGCGTCTCCGGCGGCGTGTGGGGCCTGGAGAACGGCTATGCGCTGATGTACGGCGGCGAGGCCGACGACGTCGCCAAGGTGCAGCCGATCTTCGACGCCCTCAAGCCCGAGGGTGAGTTCGGCTCGGTGCACGCCGGCAAGGTCGGCGCCGGCCACTTCGCGAAGATGGTCCACAACGGCATCGAGTACGCGATGATGCAGGCCTTCGCCGAGGGCTGGGAGCTGCTGGAGAAGGTCGACTCCGTCACGGATGTGCGCGAGGTCTTCCGCTCCTGGCAGGAGGGCACGGTCATCCGCTCCTGGCTGCTCGACCTGGCGGTCAACGCGCTGGACGACGACGAGCACCTGGACAAGCTGCGCGGTTTTGCACAGGACTCCGGTGAGGGCCGGTGGACTGTGGAAGCCGCGATCGACAACGCGGTGCCGCTGCCCGCGATCACGGCCTCGCTCTTCGCGCGCTTCGCGTCCCGTCAGGACGACTCCCCGCAGATGAAGATGATCGCCGCGCTGCGCAACCAGTTCGGCGGGCACGCGGTCGAGGGCAAGAAGTAACCCTCGGTAACAGCAGTACGAGCAGTAGCAGCAAGGAAGAGGAAGCCGGGGGAGGTCGGCGCACCGTCATGCACGTATCGCATCTGTCGCTCGCCGACTTCCGCTCGTACGCCCGGGTCGAGGTCCCGCTCGACCCGGGCGTCACGGCGTTCGTGGGCCCCAACGGGCAGGGCAAGACCAATCTCGTCGAGGCGGTCGGCTATCTGGCGACGCTCGGCAGCCACCGGGTCTCCTCGGACGCCCCGCTGGTGCGGATGGGCGCCGAGCGGGCGGTCATCAGGGCCGCGGTCGTGCAGGGCGAGCGGCAGCAGCTGATCGAGCTGGAGCTGAACCCCGGCCGCGCAAACCGCGCCCGTATCAACAGGTCCTCGCAGGTCAGACCGCGTGATGTGCTCGGCATCGTACGGACCGTGCTGTTCGCGCCGGAGGATCTGGCGCTGGTCAAGGGCGACCCCGGCGAGCGCCGGCGGTTCCTGGACGAGCTGATCACCGCGCGTTCGCCGCGGATGGCCGCGGTGCGCTCGGACTACGACCGCGTCCTCAAGCAGCGCAACACCCTCCTGAAGACGGCGGCGCT
The DNA here is from genome assembly GCF_053595675.1 of Streptomyces sp. NPDC002446. Lineage (NCBI taxonomy): Bacteria > Bacillati > Actinomycetota > Actinomycetes > Kitasatosporales > Streptomycetaceae > Streptomyces > Streptomyces sp. NPDC002446. Next base: position 99,401 of record NZ_JBSFYC010000003.1, read on the forward strand.
GGCGCGGCGGCACGGCGGGCGCCAGATGGACCTGTCGACACTGGACGTGTGGGACCAGCACCTTGCCCGGGCCGGGGCCGAGCTGCTGGTGCAGCGCCTCGATCTGATCGCCGCGCTGCAGCCGCTCGCGGACAAGGCGTATGAGCAACTGGCGCCGGGCGGCGGTCCGTTGGCGCTGGAGTACCGCGGTTCGGCGGGCGAGGCGATGGTCGGCGCGTCGACCCGGGAGGAGCTGTACGGCGTGCTGCTGGCGGCGCTCGGCGAGGCCCGCAAGCAGGAGATCGAGCGCGGGGTGACGCTGGTCGGCCCGCACCGCGACGAGCTGCAGCTCAAGCTGGGGCAGCTGCCGGCCAAGGGGTACGCCAGCCACGGCGAGTCCTGGTCGTATGCGCTGGCGCTGCGGCTGGCCTCGTACGACCTGCTGCGTGCCGAGGGCAATGAGCCGGTCCTGGTGCTCGACGACGTCTTCGCCGAGCTGGACGCGCGGCGCCGGGAGCGGCTGGCGGAGCTGGTGGCCCCGGGCGAGCAGGTGCTGGTGACGGCGGCGGTGGACGACGATGTGCCCGGGGTGCTGACCGGGGCGCGCTATGCGGTGTCGGACGGCGCCGTGGAGAAGGTGGCCTCGTGAGTGAGGAGCAGTCCGGGCGGCCCAAGCCTCCGGAGCTGTCCGGTGTGGATCTGGCCCGGCAGGCGCTGGTGGCCGCCAAGGAGCAGGCGCGTGCGCGGGGCGCTGCCGCGCAGCAGAAGAAGCAGGCCCGGCGCGGCGGGCTGCGCTCGGGCGCGCGGGCGGACGGCCGCGATCCGCTGCCGCTCGGGGCGGCGATCAACCGGCTGATCACGGAGCGCGGCTGGGAGACCCCGGCCGCGGTCGGCGGGGTGATGGGGCGCTGGCCGCAGCTGGTCGGGGCCGAGGTGGCGCAGCACTGCGAACCGCACAGGTACGACGAGGACGCCCGGGTGCTGACGGTGCAGTGCGATTCGACGGCGTGGGCGACCCAGCTGCGGCTGCTGGCCCCGACGCTGGTGGCACGCCTCAACGCGGACCTGGGCCACGGCACCGTGAAGCTGCTCAAGGTGCAGGGGCCCGGCGGTCCCGCGCGCCGGTACGGAGCGCTGCGCGCGCCCGGCAGCAAGGGCCCCGGCGACACCTACGGATGAGGCCCCGGACGGCGGTAAACCCGTGGGGCGGGTGAGACTCCGCTCACGGTAGCCGGCGGTTGACAGCCGGAAGCGCTGAGTGCCCGTGTGAGCGTCCTGAGGCCCCGTCTCGAATATGGGGAGTCGGCGGACGGCGATTCAGGGCGGCACATGACGACTCAGGTGCCTGCAAACCCCCATGAGTGTCGGCGCCACCGGTACACTGGTAGCAATCCCGCCCACTCGCGGAACATGTCGAACGACGCAGCCGCTCCCGCCTGTCCTCCTGGGGTGACCCGCACAGGCGCGGAAGGGCTTGTGCTGTGCCAGAAAGGGCGCTTCGTGGCCGACTCCGGCGACCTCAACGAGAACAACACGGCTTCTACTGAAGAGGGGGTTTCTGCCGGCGCCATGGGCGACTCCTCGGTGGAGAAGTCGTACGACGCCAGCGCGATCACCGTCCTCGAAGGCCTGGACGCGGTTCGCAAGCGTCCCGGCATGTACATCGGCTCCACCGGTGAGCGCGGTCTGCACCACCTCGTGCAAGAGGTCGTCGACAACTCCGTCGACGAGGCGCTGGCCGGGCACGCGGACACCATTGACGTGACGATCCTGCAGGACGGCGGTGTCCGGGTCGTCGACAACGGCCGAGGTATCCCCGTCGGCATCGTGCCGTCCGAGAACAAGCCGGCGGTCGAGGTCGTGCTGACGGTGCTGCACGCCGGCGGCAAGTTCGGCGGCGGCGGCTACGCGGTCTCCGGTGGTCTGCACGGTGTGGGCGTCTCCGTTGTCAACGCCCTCTCGCAGCGGGTCGCGGTCGAGATCCGCACGGACGGCTACCGCTGGACCCAGGAGTACAAGCAGGGCGTCCCGACCGCCCCGCTGGCCCAGCACGAGGCCACCGAGGAGTCCGGCACGTCGGTGACGTTCTGGGCCGACGGCGAGATCTTCGAGACCACCACGTACAGCTTCGAGACGCTGTCCCGGCGCTTCCAGGAGATGGCGTTCCTCAACAAGGGGCTGACCATCTCGCTCAAGGACGAGCGCCCGGACCACGTGGACGAGGACGGCAAGCCGCTCTCCGTGCGGTACCACTACGAGGGCGGCATCGTCGACTTCGTGAAGTACCTCAACTCGCGCAAGGGCGAGCTGGTGCATCCGACGGTGGTCTCCGTGGAGGCCGAGGACAAGGAGCGGAATCTCTCCGTCGACCTCGCGATGCAGTGGAACACCCAGTACAGCGAGGGTGTCTACAGCTTCGCCAACATCATCCACACCCATGAGGGCGGTACCCACGAGGAGGGCTTCCGCGCCGCGCTGACCGGTCTGATCAACCGCTACGCGCGCGACAAGAAGCTGCTGCGCGAGAAGGACGACAACCTCACGGGCGAGGACATCCGCGAGGGTCTGACGGCGATCATCTCGGTCAAGCTCTCCGAGCCGCAGTTCGAGGGCCAGACCAAGACCAAGCTGGGCAACACCGAGGTCAAGACCTTCGTACAGAAGGTGGTTCATGAGCACCTCAACGACTGGCTGGACCGCAACCCCAACGAGGCCGCGGACATCATCCGCAAGGGCATCCAGGCGGCGACCGCCCGGGTGGCCGCCCGTAAGGCGCGCGATCTGACCCGCCGCAAGGGCCTGCTGGAGACGGCGTCGCTGCCGGGCAAGCTGAGCGACTGCCAGTCCAACGACCCGACCAAGTGCGAGATCTTCATCGTCGAGGGTGACTCCGCCGGCGGCTCGGCCAAGTCCGGCCGGAACCCGGAGTACCAGGCGATCCTGCCGATCCGCGGCAAGATCCTCAACGTCGAGAAGGCACGGGTCGACAAGATCCTGCAGAACAACGAGGTCCAGGCGCTGATCTCGGCGTTCGGCACGGGCGTGCACGAGGACTTCGACATCGAGAAGCTCCGCTATCACAAGATCATCCTGATGGCGGACGCCGACGTCGACGGTCAGCACATCAACACCCTGCTGCTGACGTTCCTGTTCCGCTTCATGCGCCCGCTGGTCGAGGCCGGCCACGTCTACCTCTCCCGCCCCCCGCTGTACAAGATCAAGTGGGGCAGGGACGACTTCGAGTACGCCTACTCCGACGCGGAGCGGGACGCGCTGGTCGAGCTCGGCAAGCAGAACGGAAAGCGGATCCGCGAGGACTCGATCCAGCGGTTCAAGGGTCTCGGCGAGATGAACGCCGAGGAGCTGCGGGTGACGACCATGGACATCGACCACCGTGTCCTCGGCCAGGTCTCGCTGGACGACGCGGCCCGCGCCGACGACCTGTTCTCGGTGCTCATGGGCGAGGACGTCGAGGCACGCCGCTCGTTCATCCAGCGCAACGCCAAGGACGTCCGCTTCCTCGACATCTGAGCCCTGTCGGCCCGAACAACAGCCGCAGCTCGAAAGGACTTTGAACCACCATGGCCGACGAGAACTCCCCTGTGACCCCGGACGGCGTGACCGCCGAGGGCGCGCCCGCCGCCATCGAAGGCGTCGGGATGCGCGTCGAGCCCGTCGGGCTCGAGACGGAGATGCAGCGCTCCTACCTCGACTACGCGATGTCCGTCATCGTCTCGCGTGCGCTGCCGGACGTACGGGACGGCCTCAAGCCCGTGCACCGCCGGGTGCTGTACGCGATGTACGACGGCGGCTACCGCCCCGAGAAGGGCTTCTACAAGTGCGCCCGCGTCGTCGGCGACGTCATGGGTACGTACCACCCGCACGGCGACACCTCCATCTACGACGCGCTGGTGCGTCTGGCGCAGCCGTGGTCGATGCGGATGCCGCTGGTGGACTCCAACGGCAACTTCGGCTCTCCGGGCAACGACCCGGCCGCGGCGATGCGGTACACCGAGTGCAAGATGGCGCCGCTGTCGATGGAGATGCTCCGGGACATCGACGAGGAGACCGTCGACTTCCAGGACAACTACGACGGCCGCAACCAGGAGCCGACGGTCCTGCCGTCCCGCTTCCCCAACCTGCTGATCAACGGCTCGGCCGGTATCGCGGTCGGTATGGCCACGAACATCCCGCCGCACAACCTGCGCGAGGTCGCGGCCGGTGCCCAGTGGGCGCTGGAGCACCCGGAGGCCTCCCACGAGGAGCTGCTGGACGCGCTGATCGAGCGGGTCAAGGGCCCGGACTTCCCCACCGGCGCCCTGGTGGTGGGCCGCAAGGGCATCGAGGAGGCCTACCGCACCGGCCGCGGCTCGATCACGATGCGCGCGGTGGTCGAGGTCGAGGAGATCCAGAACCGCCAGTGCCTGGTGGTCACCGAGCTGCCCTACCAGGTCAACCCGGACAACCTCGCGCAGAAGATCGCCGACCTGGTCAAGGACGGCAAGATCGGCGGCATCGCGGACGTCCGCGACGAGACCTCCTCGCGGACGGGCCAGCGCCTGGTCATCGTCCTCAAGCGGGACGCGGTCGCCAAGGTCGTCCTCAACAACCTCTACAAGCACACCGATCTGCAGACCAACTTCGGTGCGAACATGCTCGCCCTGGTGGACGGCGTGCCGCGCACGCTCTCCCTGGACGCGTTCATCCGCAACTGGGTGACGCACCAGATCGAGGTCATCGTCCGCCGTACGAAGTTCCGGCTGCGCAAGGCCGAGGAGCGGGCGCACATCCTGCGCGGCCTGCTCAAGGCGCTGGACGCGATCGACGAGGTCATCGCGCTGATCCGGCGCAGTGACACGGTCGACGTGGCCCGCGAGGGCCTGATGGGCCTGCTGGAGATCGACGAGATCCAGGCGAACGCGATCCTGGAGATGCAGCTGCGCCGGCTGGCCGCCCTGGAGCGCCAGAAGATCACCGCCGAGCACGACGAGCTGCAGCGCAAGATCAACGAGTACAACGCGATCCTGGCCTCGCCGGAGCGCCAGCGCCAGATCATCAGCGAGGAACTCGCCGCGATCGTCGAGAAGTTCGGCGACGACCGACGCTCCAAGCTGGTGCCCTTCGAAGGCGACATGTCCATCGAGGACCTGATCGCCGAGGAGGACATCGTCGTCACGATCACCCGTGGCGGCTATGTGAAGCGCACGAAGACCGACGACTACCGCTCGCAGAAGCGCGGCGGCAAGGGCGTACGGGGCACGAAGCTCAAGGAAGACGACATCGTCGACCACTTCTTCGTCTCCACCACCCACCACTGGCTGCTGTTCTTCACGAACAAGGGCCGGGTCTACCGCGCCAAGGCCTACGAGCTCCCCGACGCGGGGCGCGACGCCCGCGGCCAGCACGTCGCCAACCTCCTCGCCTTCCAGCCGGACGAGCAGATCGCGCAGATCCTGGCGATCCGCGACTACGAGGCCATGCCGTATCTGGTGCTCGCCACCAAGGCCGGCCTGGTGAAGAAGACCCCGCTCAAGGACTACGACTCGCCGCGCTCCGGCGGTGTGATCGCGATCAACCTGCGCGAGCAGGAGGACGGCACGGACGACGAGCTGATCGGCGCCGAGCTGGTGTCGGACACCGACGATCTGCTGCTGATCAGCAAGAAGGCCCAGTCGATCCGCTTCACGGCGACGGACGAGGCGCTGCGCCCGATGGGCCGGGCCACCTCCGGTGTGAAGGGCATGAGCTTCCGCGAGGGCGATGAGCTGCTCTCGATGAACGTGGTCCGCGCCGGTACGTACGTCTTCACCGCCACGGACGGCGGGTACGCCAAGCGCACCGCGGTCGACGAGTACCGCGTCCAGGGCCGCGGCGGTCTGGGAATCAAGGCCGCCAAGATCGTCGAGGACCGGGGTTCGCTGGTCGGCGCGCTGGTCGTCGAGGAGGCCGACGAGATCCTCGCCATCACCCTGGGTGGTGGCGTGATCCGGACACGGGTCAACGAGGTCCGGGAGACCGGCCGTGACACCATGGGCGTCCAACTGATCAACCTGGGCAAGCGCGATGCCGTCGTCGGCATCGCACGGAACGCCGAGGCCGGCCGGGAAGCCGAAGAGGTCGACGGGGACGACGAGCCCGAGGAGACCGCGGCGGCAGAGGCGACCGAGCCCGCGGCGGAGTAGCACAAGGAGTAGGTCGTGAGTGGAGCCACGGGCGCTGCGGACGGGGGAGGACGAGGAGCCGGCAAAGGCTCGTCGTCCGGACCCCCGACCGGGACGGAGGACAGCGCCCGTGGCTCTGCCATTTCTGACAACGGCCCCCGGGACGAGGGCTCGCACCGAGGGGAAACCGTGACCGATACCCGTCAGCCGCAGCCGCAGCCGCAGTCCCGGCCCCAGGAACCGGGCCAGGGCCCCCAGGGAGCCCCACAGCAGCCGTATCAGCCGCCTCAGGCGTACTCCACCGGCGGTGGGCAGGGCGGCGGCCAGACGGTGCGCCGGCCGCGTACAGGCGCCACCACGGCCCCGCGGACGCGCAAGGCCCGGCTGCGGGTGGCGCGCGCCGATCCCTGGTCGGTGATGAAGGTCAGCTTTCTGCTCTCCATCGCGCTGGGCATCTGCACGGTCGTGGCCGTCGCGGTGCTGTGGATGGTCATGGACGCGATGGGCGTCTTCTCCACGGTCGGCGGGGCGATCAGCGAGGCGACCGGCTCCGGTGACGGCAGCGGCTTCGACCTGCAGGGGTTTCTCTCGCTGCCGAGGGTGCTGCTGTTCACGTCGATCATCGCGGTGATCGACGTGGTGCTGGCGACCGCGCTGGCCACGCTCGGCGCCTTCATCTACAACCTGTCGGCGGGCTTCGTCGGCGGGGTGGAGCTCACTCTCGCCGAGGACGAGTGAGCCCCTGGTGGCGGGGCGTCCGGGGGCCTTCGGGAACCGATTTTGGGAACGCCTCTGAAGTGCGCTAATCTTTCGGTGCAGCGAACGCGCGGCTATAGCTCAGACGGTTAGAGCGCTTCCCTGATAAGGAAGAGGCCCCAGGTTCAAGTCCTGGTAGCCGCACTGCACAATCGGCCCGGCCGGGGAACTCCCCGGCCGGGCCGATTCGTTGTACGGAGGCGGTAGTTGGCTCGTGGTGCGGGGCCTCGGACGAGGCGTTGCCGACCGCGGGCTAGGTAACCGATCGGTATCGGCCGGTGTGTATCATCGGCCGACATAGGTCCCCTACGTCAACGAAAGACGAGGTCGCGCGGTGAAGAAGCTTCTCCTGGTCGCACTGGCCGCCATCGGCGGGCTCCTCGTGTACCGCCAGATCCAGGCGGATCGCGCCGAGCAGGATCTGTGGACGGAGGCGACCGACTCCGTGCCCGCAGGTTCGGGTGTCTGAGACCCATAAACGCACAGCAGGTTCGTACGAACCCCGATTGCCTCCGGGCGATCGGGGTTTCGTGCGTCCGGGGGCGGGTGGGGCGGCGTGTGGTGGCGGGGCCGGGTGGCTGATTGTCGTTGCAGTACCGTGACGGTGATCCTCTTGAGTTTGCTATAGCACACCATTAGCTTGCATAAGCAAAGTCGCTGTCCGTGATGTGACCAGCAGGGCACAAGGGGGATCAAGGCATGGCACTCCGACCACGCAGGGGGGCGGTGGCGTTGCTCGGCGGGCTGTTGTTGGCCCTCACCGCCGCGCCATTTCAGGCCATCGCGGCCACACCCGCCAAGGCACCGCCCGCGGAGGGCACCGGCATGGTGATGGTGCTGGACTCCTCGGGCTCGATGGCCGGGAAGGACGGCTCCGGCGGCACCCGGATCGCCGCTGCCCGCAAGGCCGTCGGTACGGTCGTCGACGCTCTTCCCGACGGCTACCCGACCGGCCTGCGGGTCTACGGTGCCGACAAGGCCAAGGGTTGCGACGACACCCGGCTCGCCCAGCCGGTCGCGGCCCTCGACCGTGCGGGCCTCAAGCGGGCCGCCGCGGGCCTCACGCCCAGAGGCGACACCCCGATCGGGCTCTCCCTGCGCAAGGCGGCCGACGACCTTCCCAGGCCGGCCGCAGGGGCGATCGGCAAGCGCACGATCCTGCTGATCTCCGACGGCGAGGACACCTGCCGGACCCCGCAGCCGTGCAAGGTCGCCGCCCAACTCGCCGCATCCGGCGTGGATCTGCACATCGACGCGATCGGCTTCCAGGTCGCCGGCAAGGCCCGTGCCCAGCTGGAGTGCATCGCCAAGGCGGGCAACGGCCAGTATTACGACGCCCCTGACGCCAGGTCACTCGCCCGCCAGCTCCAGCGCGCCGGCCAACTCTCCGCGGACGGATACCGGTTCAAGGGCAAGCCGGTCCGCGGCACGGCGACCGGCGGCGGCGCACCCCGCATCGTTCCCGGGCAGTATCTGGACTCCATCGGGCCCAACGAAGAGCGCTACTACGCGACCGACCTGGACGCCGCCTCGACGGCCGACTTCTCGGCGACCGTGGTGCCGCAGCCCGGTGCCGCCGTCGACTCCCTCGACACCCTGCGCACCAAGATCGTCTACGGCACCGACAGCACCTGCGACTCCACCAGTGAGATGTTCGGTCAGACGGAGGGCGCTACTCCGCTGACCTCGGGTGTCAGCCGGGTCCCCGCGGAGAGCGGCACCAGCACCTGTGACAAGGCAGGCCGGTACTGGCTGGTCGTCGAGCGCAAGGCCACCAAGGGCTCGGACGCCGCCCGCTGGCCGATGGAGCTGACGTTTCACGTGGAACATCCGCTGAAGAAGGGCGTCACTCCCGCCCAGTCGGAGCCGGAGTACGGGGCGGGCGGCAAGGACGCCACCCTTCCGACCGGCGTCCCCCAGGACGTCACCGGCGGCACCGGCTTCAACGACGCCCGTCCGCTGCGTCCGGGCGTCTGGCGGGACAAGATCCTTCCGGCGCAGACACTGTGGTACAAGGTGCCGGTCGGCTGGGGCCAGCAGCTCCGCTATGACGTGGAGTTCGCCAACGAGCCGACGGTCAAGGGGTACAGCACCCACCTCTCCTACGGCGGCACCCAGGTCTATACGCCGTTCCGTGCGCCGGTCGGCAGCGGTACCGGTCAGTTCAGCCCGCATGTGTCCTACACCGGGCGGCTGGCGGGGCTCAGCATGGGAACGGTCCCGGTCGCCTGGACCAACCGCTATGAGCCGAACCCCAATGTCATCCCCGTGCACCACAAGGGCGACTTCTATCTCGCGGTGACGCTGGGCGCCAGGGCCTCCCAGATCGCGGAGAATCCGCGGATCGGTGTGGTGCTGCGGATCGCCGTGCTGGGCAAGGAGAAGTCCGGTCCCGAGGCCGGGGCGGCGACGGTCGCGGGCGGTGCCTCCCCGGGCGAATCCGGGCACGCGGCGGACGGCGCGCAGGGCAGCGGTGGAGGATGGTCCACCGGACGTGTGGTGGCTCTCGCCGTCGGCGGAGTGGGCGTGCTGCTGCTGGCCGGTCTCGCGCTGGCCTACGTACGCGCCCGCAGGAAGCCGGCGGCCGCAGACGGGAATTCGGATCCGATGAGGGGTGGCTCGTGGTGACGGGGCGCATGACGACTCGGGCGGTGTTTCACGTGAAACACCGGAACAGGGCGGTCGCCGTGCTGGCGGCGCTCGCCGCGGTGACGACGCTGCCGGGGACGGTGGGGGTGGCCTCGGCCGACGACGTCCCCGGCTACCGGATGGCGGACGGTGCCACGTCCATCAAGGGCAGTGCCAGCACCGGGGATGCGCCGCTGCTCAAGCCCGGACTGCACACCGATGCCATCAAGCGCGGTGAGCAGAAGTACTACGCCGTCACGCTGGACGCCGAGCACAGCGCGTACTTCTCGGCGGTCGCCGCGCCCCGGCCCGGCACCAAGGTCGAGGACTTCGGGGACAAGCTCACCATCAACGTCCAGGACAGCACCGGCGCGACCTGCGACAACGAGGCCACCCCGGCCTTCAACGGCGGCGACATGGCCTACCCGCTCGCCGACTACGCCACCCGCCGCATCGGCGCCGACCGGACGAGCTGCCAGAAGGCGGGCCCGTACTACCTGGTGATCACGCGCAAGGGATCGGCGACCTCCGGTCCCGACACCTGGCCCCTCGAACTGAACTACCTCGAAGAGCCCCCGCTCAAGGGCAACACCCCCGCCCAGCCGGGCGAGGGTTCCTGGAGCACGGCCACACCGGCACCGCGCACCGACCACACGAAGCGCAGCGCCAAGGGAGGCACCGGCTTCAACGACGCCGGCTCGGTCGCCACCGGTGTCTGGAAGGACCGGCTCAGGCCGGGCGAGACCCGCTTCTACCGCGTACCGCTGGACTGGGGACAGCGGCTCAACCTGAGCGCGGAGCTGCCGAACGCGTCCTCCGGCGCCTCCTCCAGCTTCCTCACCAGGGCGCTCAGGCTGGCCGTCCACAACCCGGCGCGCGGTGCGGTCGGCAATGCCCGCTTCGCCTCGTACACGGGGAAGCCGGCCGGTGCCAGGGAGTTCACCGCGCCCGTCGACTACGGCAACCGCTTCCGCGCGACCAGTGAGGTCAGCGCGATGCGGTTCCCGGGCTGGTACTACCTCGAAGTCAGCCTGCACCCCGATGCCGTGCAGTACTTCGCCAAGGGCACCGAGCTCACCCTCCGGGTGGAGGTCCTTGGCGCCGCCAAGGCCGGGCCCCGCTACGCCGAGCCGACCAGCGTCTTCTCGGTGACGCCCGAGGATCAGGAGACGGCGCGCAAGGGCCAGACCGCCCAGGACGCGGCGAAGAGCGGCACGCTGATGACGGTGGCCTACACCGGGATCGGCACGGGTGTGGTGCTGCTGCTGGGGCTGGGGGCGTGGACGCTGCTGGCCCGGCGGTCGGCGGCCGCGGCCGGCGGGCCGGGCGCCCATCCCGCGCTACCGCAGCAGCCGAACCCAACCCACTCGGCGACCCAGACCACCCAACAGGCAGGACAGCACCAGCAGTTCGGCCCGCCGCAGGGCTGGTAGCGGGCGGCTGCGGGCCGGTGCGACACCGGCCCGCAGCGGCGCGTCAGGCGGCGATCAGCGCCCAGACGCCGACCGCGATGCACAGCAACGCCACGATCAGCACCGGGATCGCGACCTTCGGGGGCGGTCCCGGCTTCTTGTACGGGGCGGGCGGCGCCGCGGCCGGGGCGGCGACGGCCGCGCCGACCTGGCCGGGCACCGGGTGGGGCCCGGCCGTGTAGGGGCGGGTCGCGGGGTTGTCCGGGTGGACGGCGGCCGTCGGCTCGTAGGCGGGCGGCGGGGGCGGGGGAGGGGGAGGCGTCTGCACCGGCACCGGCGCGGGAGTCGGCGCGGGAGTCGGGGTGGGCGTGGGCGGGGTGCTGGGCTCCGGCGGGGCGAGCTGGAAGCTGCCGGTGTCCGACATGGAGACGCGCCCGGTGGCGCCGGTGCCCACCGCGGCGCCGGAGGTCGGGGCCCCGGCGGCGTTACCGGCCGTCGGCGGTCCGTCCGGCCCGAACCCGGCCGGCAGCGGTCCTATGTGGTCGAAGACCTCGACGGCCTCTTCCTCGATCGTCGTGTCCGGCAGCATCTCGACGGCCGACAGAAGGGCCTTGCGCGCCCCTGTGGCCGTCTTGAACCGGGAGTCCGGGTTCGGGTGCACCAAGGACGCCAGTACGTGCCACAGCGGCTCCGGCACGTCGTCGGGGGCGTTCGGAATGCCCTGCGCGAAGTGCCCGATCAGCGACTCGCCGTCCGGCTTGGTGCCGGTGAGCAGATACAGCGCGACCAGCCCGGCCGCGAACAGGTCCGCGGGGAAGTCCGGTTCGGCACCCAGCATCTGCTCCGGCGCGAGGTAACCCGGCGTCCCCACCACGTAGTTGGTCTCGGTGAGCCGCGGCTCGCCCTTGCGCATCGCGATGCCGAAGTCCGACAGCCGCAGATGCGGCCGGCCGGTTCCGGTGGCCTCCAGCAGGATGTTCGCCGGCTTGATGTCGCGGTGCACCACACCCTCCGCGTGCACCGCGGCGAGCCCGGCCAGCAACTGGTCCAGGAGCGTGCACACGTAGCGCGGCGGCAGCGGCCCGTAGTCGCCGATCAGGTGCGCCAGCGAGCCGCCGTTCACCAGGTCCATGGTGAACAGCACCTTGTCGTCGTCCGCAGCCCAGCTCGCCGGGGCCAGCACATGCGGATGGTCGATCCGCAGCGCCTGTTCGCGGACGAACCGCAGCAGGGTGTGCGCATCGCTCTGCTGCAGCACCTTGGCCGCAACGTAGCGGCGGCGCCGGTGGTCCCAGGCGCGCCAGACCGCGCCCACCCCGCCCCGCCCTACCGGATCGATCAGCTCGTACCGGCCGGCGAAGATCTCACCCATTGCGCCCCGTCCGCTTCTGAACTCGCAACGTCCCCTGTGGCTGCGGGCCTAGCTCTGATGCGCCTCGTAGTGCGCCACCGCGTCCGCGGTACGGCCGGCGCCGTAGACCCGGAGGAACTCTGCCAGTTCGGGGTGAGTGGAGGCGAGGGTGTTCGCCGCATCGATGATGTCGCCGGCGTCGGAGACCGAACGCAGCAGCGACTGGATCTCCCGCACCACGCGCCGCACCGTGGTCGCACCCGTCGACGACGTCTGCTGGGCGGTGTTGTTCAGCACCGAGCCGCCCGCCGTCTTCTTGATCTCCTCCATGCGGTCGGTGGCCTCGCCGGCGCTGACGCTGCCGTCCGCGACCTGACCGGCCAGTTCCTGCAGTGCCTGGACCCGCTGCACCACGGCCGGGTTGCCTATCTTCGCGCGCTGCCCGCTCATCAGCTGGGAGAGCATCGGTGCGGACAGCCCCAGCACGGAGGCCAGCCGGGCCTGGTTGAGACCGAGATCGTCGATGAGACGGCGGAACAGCGCACCCAGAGGCTCCCCGTACCAATTGCGCTGCAGCTCCCGGGCCCGCGCGGTGGCTTCCTGCTGTGCTGCGTCCATGCCGTCTCCCCTGTCTCCCCGGTCGCTTCGCTGCCGCGAATCTCGCGAAGCATCCTACGGAGAGCAACGGTGTGCGGCGATACCCGGTCGGGAAAGCGGCCGGACACCGGGTACCCTGTTCCGCGAAGGGGCCTTAGCTCAGTTGGTAGAGCGCTGTCTTTGCATGGCAGATGTCAGGGGTTCGACTCCCCTAGGCTCCACTCCCCAAGCCCTTCCGATCGGCGTCATCGCTGGTCAGAGGGGCTTTTTCCATTCCGGCGTGAGCTGCTGACGGGCCGTTGTGCCTGCCGTGGCAGACCGGTCCCCGGCCGTACGCGCACGGGCCGCGCCCACCACCCTGGTACGGGATCGGGGCACGGCCCGGTGAATTCCAGCCGTCGGCGCTGTCAGGCGGGGCCGCCGTTGCGGCGCTCTTCGGCCTCCGCCTCGGCCTGGTTGGCCTGGATCTCGGGGTCGAGCGCGGCGCCCTCGCTGCCGTCGACCGCGCTCAGCCGGCCGCGGTCGCCGACCTCGGTGGGCGCCGGCGGCTCGACCAGCCAGTCCGGGTTGGCCTGCTTGTCCCACCACTTCCAGGCGGCGATCGCCCCGCCGGCCAGGACGCCCAGTGCGGTCAGACGCTTGGCGATCTTGCCGCGCCTGGCGCGGCGGCTGTGCTTCTTCTGGAGCTTGGTGATCTCCGCGGCCGTGACCTGGCCGCGGAGCGCGGCGAGCGCTGCGCTGCCACGGGCGATGGCCTCGTCGCGGACCGGCTCGGCCGCGGCCCGCGCGCTGGTGACGGCGTGCTCCAGCCGTGGTCCGGTGTACTCGGCCGCGTGCCGGGCCGCCTTGCGGGTACGGCGGGCCGCCCGGGTCGCCGCGGCGTCCACCCTGGGCGGCAGTGTGCCGCGGGCGTGTTCGAGACGCGGCTGCAGATGTGCGTCGTACTGCGAGCGCGCCTGGTGGGCGGCCTCGGCCACCTTCGGGGCCACACGCGTACGGGCCTCATGCGCGTAGTGCACGGCGGTGTCCTTGGCCGTGCCGGCATACGGTGCCACCACCTCCGCGGCGTGCCGCACGCTGTCCTTGGCCGAATTGGTCGCGGCGCGCACGCTGTCCTTGCGGGTCACGGGATCCTCCTCCTCGGTGGCGTGTCCGGGGGCTAGGGGGGTTGGTCCCCCATGTCTGCTGTGTCGCCTGTCCACCCGTTTGGAGATCATGCCCGCTCGCCGCCCGTACGGCATGCGAGAGCGGCCATCCGGGTCATGCGCGGACACTTCCGGGCCCGGTTTCGGACACCGCCGCGTTTCGTCGTGACGGACGCCCGAAATCAGTGCGAAGGCAGAGGGGACCGGGGGTGCTCGGGCGACGGGTGGGGCGGTTCATGCGAGGATCGTGAACCGTCAGCGAAGACTTATGGAAGGTTGATCGTGGCTGAGCAGCTCTACGCCACCCTGAAGACGAACCAGGGCGACATCGAGATTCGGCTTCTGCCGAACCATGCACCCAAGACGGTGAAGAACTTCGTCGAGCTCGCCAACGGCGAGCGGGAGTGGACCCACCCGGCGACCGGCAAGAAGTCCACGGACCGGCTCTACGACGGCACCGTCTTCCACCGGGTGATCAGCGGTTTCATGATCCAGGGCGGCGACCCGCTGGGCAACGGCACCGGCGGCCCCGGCTACGAGTTCGGGGACGAGTTCCACCCCGACCTGGCCTTCGACAAGCCCTACCTGCTGGCCATGGCCAACGCCGGTCCGGGCACCAACGGCTCGCAGTTCTTCATCACCGTCTCGCCGACCGCGTGGCTGACCGGCAAGCACACCATCTTCGGTGAGGTCACCACCGACGCCGGCAAGAAGGTCGTCGACGCGATCGCCGGCACCCAGACCAACCCGCGCACCGACCGTCCGGTGAACGACGTCGTCATCGAGTCCGTGGTCGTCGAGACCCGCTGAGCGGTGTCTTGTGCCCCGGCCAGGTCCGGGGGAACCATTGCGCCCCGCCCGGTCGTACTCCGGGCGGGGCGGTGTGTTTGACGCCTCCCGGTGTGTGGACGCGCCCGGACGCAGAGTGAGGACGAGGGGACCGATGGACCAGGTGCCAGGCAGCCCGCAGGAGCCGCAGGACGCACGGGGCGGCGACGGCCTGCCGGGCTGCTACCGCCACCCGGATCGCCAGACCGGCATCAGCTGCACCCGCTGTGAGCGGCCGATCTGCCCGGACTGCATGGTCAGTGCGTCGGTCGGGTTCCAGTGCCCGGACTGCGTACGCAGCGGCAGCGGGACCGGCCACACGGCGCGGGCGACGGCGCCGCGCACGATCGCGGGCGGCACGATCGCGGCCGACCCCCGGCTGGTCACCAAGATCCTGCTGGGGATCAACGCCGCCGTCTTCCTCGCCGTGCTGGCGACCGGGGACGACCTGGTCAACCGACTCGATCTGCTGGGGCTCGCCTTCGACCCGAGCCACTACCAGCTGGTCGGGGTCGCCGAGGGCGAGTGGTACCGCCTGTTGACCGCGATGTTCCTGCATCAGCAGATCGCGCACTTCGCGTTCAACATGCTCTCGCTGTGGTGGCTGGGGCCGCCCCTGGAGGCGGCGCTCGGCCGGGCGCGGTTCATCGCGCTCTACATGCTCGCCGGCCTGGGCGGCAGCGCCCTGTCGTACTTCCTCGCCGCGCAGAACCAGCCTTCGCTGGGCGCGTCCGGCGCGATCTTCGGGCTGCTGGGTGCGACCGCGGTGCTGCTGCGGCGGATGAACTACGACATGAAGCCGGTGCTGATCCTGCTCGGCCTCAACCTGGCCTTCACGTTCCTGTGGCCGCACATCGCCTGGCAGGCGCACGTCGGCGGCCTGGTGGTGGGGGCCGCGGTGGCGTTCGGGATGGTGCATGCGCCGCGCGACCGCCGCAACGCGGTCCATCTCGCGACGTGTGCGGTGGCGCTGCTCGCGATCGGTGCGGTGGTGTGGGTACGGACCCTTCAGCTGGTGGGCTGAAGGGCCGGTCGCGTCAAGTTGTCCACAGTGCGTGGCCGATCTTGTGCATGCTGTGCGGAACTGGTGTTCCGGGCCGCCCTGACCTGCGTTTCCCCAAGTGGGGGCAGGGGAGACGAAGGCCGGGCGCGGGTGCCGCCGATCACACCGGCGTCAACCTCCAGAGGGTTATCCACAGATCTTCTGAAGTTTTCCCCGGCTGTGGATAACCGTGTGGATGGCCTTGGGCAGGGCTTGCGCTACTTCCACTGAGTGGATACGCCGAAGCCCACCGCGATGAAGCCGAAGCCGCAGACGATGTTCCAGTTGCCCATGGCGGCGATCGGCAGATCACCCTCGGACACATAGAACAGCACGATCCACACGAGCCCGATCAGGAACATCGCCAGCATCAGCGGCGCCACCCAGCCACGCCCTGAGGACATCTTCAGGTTGGTGGTCTTCGCCGGCGGCGGCGTGAAATCGTCCTTCTTGCGGATCCGTGACTTCGGCACGAGGAACTCTCCTGTCGATGTGCTGCTCCCCCACTCTCGACGTCGCTCGAGCGGCTGACCCATCCGCGCGGGGGAGGTACGAGGTGTGCGCCGGGCCGGTGGACGCGGTGGGGAGCGGATTCCTTTCCCGGGCGTCCGTTAGCGTAGTGCTTCCGCGGCGTCGTAAGGAGTAAGGGTACGTTGAGCAATTCCGCTGACTCCTCCGGCCGCCCCGCCCGCTTCCGCCTGCGGCCCGCCCGGCTTCTCACGCTGATCGTCTTCGCGCTCGCCGGGCTCCTGTTCTGGCTGAGCTTCGACACTGCGCGTGGCACCAATCTACGCTCTGACGACTCCATGCTGCGGCTCTCCGACCTCATCCAGGAGCGCAGCCACAAGAACGGCGCCCAGGACGACCGCAACGCCACCCTGCGCGAGGAGAACGACGCCCTCGCCCAGCGCGACAACGGCAGCTCCAAGGCCGAGGACGCCAAGCTCAAGGCGCTGGAGACGAGCGCCGGCACCAAGACGCTGTCCGGCCAGGGCGTGAGCGTGACCCTCACCGACGCGCCGCCGAACGCCACCGCCAAGATCCCCGGTGTGCCCGAGCCGCAGCCCAACGACCTGGTCATCCACCAGCAGGACCTGCAGGCCGTGGTGAACGCCCTGTGGCAGGGCGGCGCCAAGGGCATCAAGGTCATGGACCAGCGGCTGATCTCCACCAGCGCGGTGCGCTGCGTCGGCAACACCCTGATCCTCCAGGGCCGGGTCTACTCCCCGCCGTACAAGGTCACCGCCGTCGGCGACCGCGAGGCGCTCAACAACGCGCTGACCGCCTCCCCCGCCATCCAGAACTACCTGCAGTACGTCAACGCCTACGGACTGGGCTGGAAAGTCGACCAGCACGAGGCGGTGACTCTTCCCGGCTACTCCGGCACAGTGGATCTCCACTACGCACAGCCTGTGAAGCCGTAACCCGCGCGCCGCGGGGCGGCGGGGAGGGGCGGGGCCGGATGACGCTGCGGTGGATCGTACGGACGGCCAGCGAGATCTGCGTCACCGTCGGCGCGCTGATCGTCCTCTTCGTCGTCTACCTCCTCTACTGGACCGGCGTACGGGCCGACAGCGCCATGGACGGGGAGATCGGCAGGCTCCAGGACCAGTGGTCGGCGGGGGCGGTCGCCGGCCCCGACCGTGAGCCCGCCGCCGGCGACCGCCCACCCGGCGACCGCCCCGGCCCGGCCGCGCGGCCCCGCCGCTACGAGCCGAGCGCCTCCTTCGCCGTCATGTACATCCCGCGCCTGGGCGTGGACTGGGCCAAGCCCGTACTGGAAGGCACCGGGACCGACGTCCTCAAGCGTGGCCTCGGCCACTACGACCGCACCGCGCGCCTCGGCGAGGTCGGCAACTTCTCCGTCGCCGGCCACCGCCGCACCTACGGCGACCCCTTCAAGGACTTCCCACGGCTGCGGCCCGGCGACGCCGTGGTGCTGACCGACGGCACGACCTGGTTCACCTACCGGATCGACAACCGGCCCTACACCACGCTTCCCGGCGACATCGGGGTGATCGACCCCGTACCGCGCAAGTCCGGATTCAACGGCCCCGGGCGCTACCTCACCCTGACCACCTGCGAGCCGGAATGGGGCCACAGCCACCGGCTGATCGCCTGGGCACACCTGGATTCCACCCAACCCGTGGCACAGGGAAGGCCGTCGGCTTTGACGAGCTGACCCCCGTGCGCCCGCCCTCGCCCCTTACTCTGGTGTCGCAATCGACATCGTCATCAGCATCGGCAAGGGGACAGCGACAGCATGTACGGCTGGATCTGGCGGCATCTGCCGGGCAACACATGGGTGAAGGCGCTGATTTCCCTGGTGCTCGTGCTGGCGATCGTCTTCGTGCTCTTCCAGTACGTCTTTCCGTGGGCGGAGCCGCTGCTGCCCTTCAATGACGTCACGGTCGACCAAGGGATGGCAGCCGTCCGATGACCGCACGGATTCTCGTCGTGGACAACTACGACAGCTTCGTCTTCAACCTCGTCCAGTACCTCTACCAACTCGGTGCCGAGTGCGAGGTGCTGCGCAACGACGAAGTGGCGCCCCGGCACGCACAGGACGGCTTCGACGGGGTGCTGCTCTCGCCCGGGCCCGGCACACCCGAGCAGGCCGGCGTCTGTGTCGACATGGTCCGGCACTGCGCGGACACCGGTGTCCCGGTCTTCGGTGTGTGCCTGGGCATGCAGTCGATGGCGGTGGCCTACGGCGGCGTGGTGGACCGCGCGCCCGAGCTGCTGCACGGCAAGACCTCGCCCGTGCTCCATGAGGGCCTCGGCGTCTTCTCCGGTCTGCCCTCCCCCTTCACCGCCACCCGCTACCACTCCCTGGCCGTCGAACCCGACACCGTTCCCGACGAACTGATCGTCACCTCCTGGACGGAGGCCGACGACGTCCCCGGCGGACGGATCGTCATGGGTCTGCGCCATCGCGAACTGCCGGTGGAGGGTGTGCAGTTCCACCCCGAGTCGGTGCTGACCGAGTGGGGTCACCGAATGCTGGCCAACTGGCTCGTCGAATGCGGCGATGCGGGAGCTGTGGAGCGCTCGACGGGGCTCGCCCCGGTGGTCGGCAAGGCCGGCGCGTGACCGCCCTGCGCCCCGAGCGTGAGGGGAGACCCTACGACCCGTACGAGCCGGAACAGCAGCCGTACGCGTCGCGGGAGTCGTACGGGGCTCCGGACCCGCACAGAAACCCCGATGCGTTCGAGGCGGCGGTGGAGCAGCTCAACGACCCGCTGAACGATCCGCTGCCAGGGCAGGGCGCGTCGGCGCCCACACCGAAGCCGACGTCCACGCCCACGCCTGCGCCCACGCCGAGTCTGCTCGACCAGCCGGGCCGGGGGCGCCGACGGGGAAAGCCGGCACAGGAAGGGCTGCCGGGGTCCCCCTGGTTCCGGCCGCAGCAGGCTCCGCAACAGCACTCCCGGCAGGCCCCACGGGGGCCGCGGTCACCCGGCCCCGAGTCCGCCGGCCAGGGGCAGGGACAGGGCTCCGGCGCCGGGTACGACCGGTACTCCGGGCCGGCCGCTGCATCGGCGAAGCCGAGGCCCGTGTCCCATGCCGCGCCGGTGACGCCGGCATCGCCCGCCCCCGCCCCCGGCGCTCCCTCGGCCTCCAAACCCGGCACGCCATGGCGGAACGACGACGAGACCATGGCGCTGCGCCAGGCCGAGAAGCGCGGCAGGGGCGTTTCACGTGAAACCGATGCCGATGTTTCACGTGAAACCGACACGGCCGTTTCACGTGAAACGGCGACATCGGCATCGACCCCGCTGCCCGGCGGTCGCGCTGCCCGGCGTAAGGCCGCTCAGGAGGCCGCCAAGCGAGGCGGCAGGCGCGGGCGTCACGGCGGTTCGGCCGCAGCCACAGCGGCCGCTGCGACGGCCTCTGAACCGGCCCCGGCGCCCACTTCCCGGCTGGAGGCCCGGCGTGCCGCGCGCGCCGCCAAGGACAGCCCCAGCCTGATCGTCAGCCGCGCGCTGGGCGAGGTGTTCATCACCCTCGGCGTGCTGATGCTGCTGTTCGTCACCTACCAGCTGTGGTGGACGAATGTGATGGCCGAGCAGGAGGCGGGCGGCGCGGCCAACAACCTCCAGCACGAGTGGGACAAGGGCGGCGGGGAGAAGAAGAACCTCGCGGCCGGTGAGCGCTTCGGAATCATGTACATCCCCAAGCTGGATGTGAAGGCCCCGATCGCCGAGGGCATCGACAAGCCCAGCGTGCTGGACCACGGCATGGTCGGGCACTACGACAAGACCAGCGGGCTCAAGACCGCGATGCCCTGGGACAAGAAGGGCAACTTCGCGGTCGCCGCCCATCGCAACACTCATGGCGAGCCGTTCCGGTACATCAACAAGCTCACCAAGGGCGACAAGATCATCGTCGAGACGCGGAGCTCGTACTACACGTACGAGATGGAGAGCATCCTCCCGCAGACGTCTCCGAGCAACACCAGTGTGGTCGGCCCCGTGCCCCCCGGTTCGGGATTCACCGGCCCCGGCCGTTACATCACCCTGACGACCTGTACGCCGGAGTTCACCAGTACCTTTCGGATGATCGTCTGGGGCAAGATGGTCGACGAGCGGCCGCGGAGCAAGGGCAAACCGGAAGCGCTCGCCGGCTGAGCGAAGACAAGAGGGGTACTACGCGGTGACTGCAACCGGAACCGACGAAGAAAGCGACCGGTTCGCGCCGCCACCCAAGCCGCGCCGCCGGGTGCGCAGGACCATCGCCGCCGTTGTCAGCGTCATCGGCGAACTGCTGATCACGGCCGGCCTGATCATGGGCCTGTTCGTCGCCTACTCGCTGTGGTGGACCAATGTCCTGGCCGACCGCGAGGCCCACAAACAGAGCGATCAGGTACGTCAGCACTGGGCGAGCAACGGGCCCAAGGGGCCCGGGGACCTGGACACCAAGGACGGCATCGGCTTTCTGCACGTACCGGCGATGAACAGCGGTGAGGTGCTGGTCAAGAAGAGCACCGACGCCGATGTCCTCAATGAGGGCGTCGCCGGCTACTACACCAAGCCCGTCAAGTCGGCGCTGCCGCAGGACAAGAAGGGCAACTTCACCCTCGCCGCGCACCGCGACGGCCACGGCGCGAAGTTCCACAACATCGACAAGCTCAAGGACGGCGACCCGATCGTCTTCGAGACCAAGGACACCTGGTACGTCTACAAGGTCTTCGCGACGCTGCCCCAGACCTCGAAGTACAACGTCGACGTCCTCAACAAGGTCCCCAAGGAGTCCGGCAAGCGCAAGCCGGGCCGCTACATCACCCTGACGACCTGCACCCCGGTCTACACCTCGACCTACCGCTACATCGTCTGGGGCGAGTTGGAGCGCACGGAGAAGGTCGACGCGGACCGCACACCGCCGAAGGAACTGCGCTAGGACCGCACGGGGACCACGCACACGACGGAGCCCCGGCCGCCCTCAAGGGCTGCCGGGGCTCTCTGCGTCGCTGTCGCGGTGTTCGGCCGTCAGCCTCCGAACGGTCCGCCGAAGATGCCGCCGCCGTCATCGCCTCCGTCACCGCCGCCACCGATGGTGGTCAGTGTGACGGTGGTGGTCTTGGGGTCGGACGGCGTCGGAGCCTGCGGGTCCTGGTTGATCACGCGGGCGTTGTCGTCCTGCGCGCTGCCCGGGGCGAACGTGATGTTGGTGAAGCCGGCCTGCTGCAGCAGCTGCTTCGCCTCCTTGACCTTCTTGCCCCGCACGTCTGGCATGGGCGTCTGTGCCGCTGCCTTGCCGATGGTGAGTGCGACCGTGGAGCCGTTCTTGGCTTCGGTGCCGCCCTCAGGCGACTGCGAGATCACCTTGCCGACCTGGTTCGGGTCGGGGGTCTCCTGCTCGGTCTTGCTGACGTCGAAGCCCAGGTCCCTCAGCTGCTTCTCCGCTGCGGCGGCGTCCTGCCCCACGACCGGCGGGATCTTCGTCTTCGGGCTCGCCTGGGCGATGAACAGGGTGATCTTGGTGGTCTTGGGCTTCTTGGAATTCGGTTCCGGGTTCTGATCAGCGACGGTGCCGGGGTCCCGTTCCGACACCGTGGGCTTGGTAGTGATGTCCGTGAAGCCCTTGGCCTCAAGCTCCGAGCGTGCCTCGGCCTCGGTGAGGCCCTTCACATTGGGAACGGAGACCTGCTGTGCCCCCGAGCACAACGTGACGGTCACCGTCTCGCCCTTGCTGATGCTCCCGCCGGCCGCCGGCTCCTGATCCGTGACCTGGCCCTTCTTGACGTTGTCGCAGGGCTTGCGGCCGCCCAGGGCGACCTTGAAGCCGCCGTTGACCCCGAATTCCTTGGCCCCCGACAGGGACTTCCCGACGAGGTTGGGCACCGTCGTCTCGCCGCTCTTGTGGTCGCCCTTGAACATCGCCTTGCCGATGAAGATCGCACCGACCAGGACGAGCGCCGCCGCGAGCACCAGCAGGATCGTCGAGGTGTGGCTCTTCTTCTGGCCGCCGCCGCGGCGGCGGTCGCCGCGGTCTTCGTAGCCGTAGCCGCCGTCGTCCGGGTTCATCGGCGGGAGCATGGAGGTCTGGCCGGCCGGATCCTGCGGCCGCAGCATCGTGGTCGGCTGGTCCTGGTCGTAGCCGGCCGCGCCCATGGCGGAGGCGGCTGCGACCGGCTGGCCCTCCAGCGCCGCCTCGATGTCGGCGCGCATCTCGTCGGCCGACTGGTAGCGGTAGTCCGGGTCCTTGACCAGCGCCTTGAGGACGATCGCGTCCATCTCCGGCGTGATCTCGGGGTCGAAGTTGCTCGGCTTCTGCGGCTCCTCGCGGACGTGCTGGTAGGCCACCGCGACCGGTGAGTCACCGACGAACGGCGGCCGCACCGTCAGCAGCTCGTAGAGCAGACAGCCGGTGGAGTACAGGTCGGAGCGGGCGTCGACCTGCTCGCCCTTGGCCTGCTCGGGCGAGAGGTACTGCGCGGTGCCGATGACCGCCGCGGTCTGCGTCATCGTCATACCGGCGTCGCCCATCGCGCGCGCGATGCCGAAGTCCATGACCTTGACCTGGCCGGTGCGCGTCAGCATGACGTTGGCCGGCTTGATGTCGCGGTGGACGATGCCGGCCCGGTGGGAGTACTCCAGCGCCTGGAGGACGCCGATGGTCATCTCCAGCGAGCGCTCGGGCAGCAGCTTCCGTCCGGAGTGCAGCAGCTCACGCAGTGTGGAGCCGTCCACGTACTCCATGACGATGTACGGGATCGAGACCCCGTCGACATAGTCCTCGCCGGTGTCGTAGACCGCGACGATCGACGGATGGTTCAGCGAGGCGGCCGACTGGGCCTCACGGCGGAACCGGGCCTGGAAGGACGGGTCACGAGCGAGATCCACCCGCAGCGTCTTCACAGCGACGGTGCGGCCCAGGCGGGTGTCATGGGCGAGGTACACCTCGGCCATGCCACCACGGCCGAGCACCGAGCCCAGCTCGTACCGGCCGCCGAGGCGACGCGGCTCTTCCATAAGCTTCTCCAGCCCTCTCCGTCAGTCCCGACCGCACCCGTGTGTGTGGTCCGGCGGTGTGCTGTCCGGCCTACCGTACCCGGGACGCCGCATCGGACCGGGCCGGAGCCGCAACCTGATACATGACCGGTATTGGCATGACCCGAGTCACTTCTCGCCTTCGAGTACCGCCTCCATGACGCGCTTGGCGATGGGAGCGGCGAGCCTGCCGCCGGCGATGTCGTCGCGCAGGGTGTCCGATCCCTCGATGACGACGGCGACCGCGACGGGGGTGCCCTTGTCGGTCTTCGCGTAGGAGATGAACCAGGCGTACGGGTTGTCCTTGTTGTTCTCGCCGTGCTGCGCGGTACCGGTCTTGCCGCCGACTGTGACGTCCGGGATCTGGGCGTTGGTTCCCGTGCCCTTCTGGACCACGGTCTCCATGATGCTCTGGACCTTCTGCGCGTTCTCCGGCGAGAGCGGCTGGCTCATCTCCTGCGGCGTGTGCTGCTGGACGACGTTGAGGTTCGGCGCGACCAGCTGCTCGACCATGTACGGCTTCATCAGCTTGCCGCCGTTGGCGACCGCCGAGGCGACCATGGCCATCTGGAGCGGGGTGGCCCGGTTGGAGGCCTGGCCGATGCCCGCCATCGCGTTCTGCGGCCGGTTGTCCTCGGGGAAGATGCTCTCCGCGGCCCGGACCGGAGTGTCGATCTTGGAGTTGTTGAAGCCGAACTTCTCCGCCTCGGACTTCATCTTCTTGTTGCCGAGGTCCGCGCTGATCTTGCCGAACACGGTGTTGCAGGACCAGCGCAGCGCCTCGCGCAGACTGGCGTCCTTGCAGGGGATGCTGCCCTCGTTCTTCAGCTCGACGCCGGAGGTGTCGGGCAGCGTGTAGGGCAGCGGCGAGTCGGTCTTGGCGTCGACGTCGGTGTAGAGGCCGTTCTCCAGCGCCGCCGCGGCCGTGACGACCTTGAAGGTCGAACCGGGCGGGTAGGTCTGGCGCAGCGCCCGGTTGAGCATCGGCTCGTCGGGGTTGTTCTTCTTCTGCAGCCCGTTGTACGCCTCGGCGTCCTTGTTGCTCATCCCGGCGAAGGTGGACGGGTCGTACGACGGGGTGCTGGCCAGCGCCAGGATCGCGCCGGTCTCCGGGTTGATCGCGGCGACCGCGCCCTTCTGGCTCCCCAGGCCCTCGAAGGCGGCCTTCTGCGCCTTGGCGTCCAGGGTGGTCACCACGTTGCCGCCCTTCTGCTTGCTGCCGGTGAACATGTCGACCGTGCGGCTGAAGAAGAGCCTGTCGTCGGTGCCGGTGAGGATGCCGTCGTTGAGCTTCTCAAGCTGGTTGGCGTCGAAGGCCTGCGAGGCGTAGCCGGTGACCGGCGCCCACATCTTGCCGTTCTTGTACGTGCGCTTGAACTTGAAGTCACCGCTGTCGGTGGTCGTGGAGCCGGTGACCGCCTTGCCGTCGACGATGATGTTGCCGCGCGGTGTGCTGTAGCGCTCGATGGCGACGCGGCGGTTGTGCGGGTCGTTCTTGAGCTCGTCGCCCTGGACGAACTGCACCCAGTTCACGCGGACGAGCAGAGCGAGGACGAGCAGGCCGCAGAAGATCGCGACCCGGCGCAGCGGCTTGTTCACGGGCGGACCACCTGGGTCATCTCGGCGTCGGTGGACGGGGCGGGGGCCGGCGCCGGGCGGCGCGCGGTGTCGCTGATCCGGAGCAGGATCCCGACCAGCGCCCAGTTGGCGATCACGGAGGAGCCGCCCTGGGCGAGGAACGGCATGGTCATACCCGTCAGCGGGATCAGGCCTGTCACACCGCCGGCGACGACGAAGACCTGCAGCGCGAACGCGCCGGAGAGGCCGACGGCCAGCAGCTTGCCGAACGGGTCACGGGCGGCCAGCGCCGTACGGATACCGCGCTCGATCAGCAGGCCGTACAGCAGCAGGATCGCCATCAGCCCGGCCAGGCCGACCTCCTCGCCGACCGTGGCGAGGATGTAGTCGCTCTTGGGCGCGATGCCCTGGATCAGACGGGAGTAGCCCTGGCCCAGACCGGAGCCGAGGATGCCGCCGGAGCCGAACGAGTACATCGCCTGGGCGGTCTCGGTGACACCGCCGTTGAGCAGCTCCAGCGGGTTGAGCCAGTTGTGCACACGCGTCTGGACGTGCGACTCGAAGGACGCCACCGCGACCGCGCCGCCCGCGCTGAGCAGCAGACCGAACACGATCCAGCTGGTCCGCTCGGTCGCGACGTACAGCATCACGACGAACAGGCCGAAGAACAGCAGCGAGGTGCCCAGGTCGGTCTCGAAGACCAGGATCATCAGGCTCAGCGCCCAGATGACCAGGATCGGTCCGAGGTCGCGGCCGCGCGGGAGGTAGAGCCCCATGAAACGGCGGCTGGCCAGCGCCAGCGCGTCCCGCTTCACCATCAGATAGCCGGCGAAGAAGATCGCGATGATGATCTTTGCGAACTCACCGGGCTGCAGCGAGCCGAGGCCGGGGATCGTGATCCAGATCTTCGCGCCGTTCACGCCGGGGAAGAACATCGGCGCGACCAGCAGGACCAGCGCGACCACCATCGAGATGTAGGTGTAGCGCTGCAGGACGCGGTGGTCCTTGAGGAAGATCAGGATGCCGAGGAAGAGCGCCACGCCGAGCGTGGACCACATCAGCTGGTTGGGCGCCATCGCCTTGCCCAGCGAGGGCTCCTGGTCGAGCCGCCAGATGAAGACCAGGCCCAGGCCGTTGAGCAGGGTGGCGATGGGCAGCATCAGCGGGTCCGCGTACGGGGCCCACTTCCGTACGACGAGGTGGGTGACGCCCGCCAGCAGGCCGAGGCCCAGGCCGTAGCCCAGCACACCGGCCGGCACCGAACCGTCCTTCGCCAGGCCGACGTTGATGTACGCGAACACCGGAATCAGCACCGCGAAGACGAGCATCGCCAGCTCGGTGTTGCGGCGGCTCGGGGCTCCGATGGTGCCGATGGTGGTGGTGTTGGTGGTACTGCTCATGAGATGTCCGGCCCCCTACGCCCTCACTGCTGGGTGCTGCAATTCTTTTCCAGCTTCAGCTGTTCCTCGGAGGGGGCCTGGCTGGGGGTGGGTGTGGGAGTCGGGGACACGGTCGCCGCGAGGGTACCGGTCATGCCGGTGCCCGCCTCGTCCGTCTTGTCGGTGGATCCGGGCTTGGCCGTCGGCGTCCCGGGCTTGGTGGGTGTCCCGGGCTTGGTCGGCGTGCCGGGCTTGGTGGGCGTGCCCGCCTGGCCC
The DNA here is from genome assembly GCF_053595675.1 of Streptomyces sp. NPDC002446. Taxonomy (NCBI): domain Bacteria; kingdom Bacillati; phylum Actinomycetota; class Actinomycetes; order Kitasatosporales; family Streptomycetaceae; genus Streptomyces; species Streptomyces sp. NPDC002446. The sequence continues at coordinate 126,026 of NZ_JBSFYC010000003.1, forward strand.
TTGCCCTTGTTGCGGGCGGCCTCGCGCTCGGCGGCCTCGCGCTGTTCCTTGCTGCGGCAGGCGTTGGCCTGCTTGCTCAGCTCGGTGACCTTCTCGCCGGCCTGCGTACGGCTGTCGACCGCGATGGTCTCCTTGACCTGGTTGCGCTGGTACAGCGGCAGGTACTTGAGTTCGATCTCGGGGTGGTCCTCGTCCACGTCGTTGAGCTTGATCCACGCGAGGTCCTGGCTGATGCCCCGGTAGAGCGCGACGTGGTTGTCCTTGGCGCCGACGAAGTACTGGGTCTGCGTCCAGCGGTAGCCCGCGTAGAGCCCGCCGCCGATCACGGCCAGCGCCAGCGCGATGAACAGGGACCGCTTGATCCACCTGCCGCGCTTGGGCTTGATGAAGTCCTCGTCCATGAACGCGCCGAAGGAGCCCTGCGGCGGACCGGTGACCTCCAGGTCGCCGCTTCCGGGCGGGCCGAAGGCGCCACCGGGGGCGGCCGGACCGCCTCCGGGACGGCCGAGCTCGGCGGCCCGGGCGGCCGGCGTCTGCATGGTGCTGGGGTCGCTGAGCTGGTGCTGGTTCTCCGCGACGGCGCCCACGATCACCGGGGTGTCGTTGAGCTGCGCGGCCATCGACTCGTTGCCGTCCACGTCCAGGACGTCGGCGACGATGCAGGTGATGTTGTCGGGGCCGCCACCGCGCAGCGCGAGCTGGATCAGCTCCTGCACCGTCTCGTGCGGCCCGTGGTAGCTGGCGAGGGTCTCTTCCAGCGTCTGGTGGCTGACGACCCCGGAGAGGCCGTCCGAGCAGATCAGATAGCGGTCGCCGGCCCGCACCTCGCGGATCGACAGGTCCGGCTCGACATGGTCGCCGCTGCCCAGCGCCCGCATCAGCAGCGACCGCTGCGGGTGCGTGGTGGCCTCTTCCTCGGTGATCCGTCCCTCGTCGACCAGCCGCTGCACCCAGGTGTGGTCCTGGGTGATCTGGGTCAGCACACCGTCGCGCAGCAGATAGGCGCGCGAGTCACCGACGTGTACGAGCCCGAGCCGCTGCCCGGTCCACAGCAGGGCGGTCAGGGTCGTGCCCATGCCCTCCAGCTGGGGGTCCTCCTCGACCATCACCCGCAGCTGGTCGTTGGCGCGCTGCACGGCGGTGCCGAGCGAGGTGAGGAGGTCCGAGCCGGGGACGTCGTCGTCGAGCTGGACGAGCGTGGAGATCACCTCGGAGGAGGCGACCTCGCCGGCCGCCTGGCCGCCCATGCCGTCGGCGATGGCGAGCAGCCGCGGGCCGGCGTAGCCGGAGTCCTCGTTGCCCTCCCGGATCATGCCCTTGTGCGATCCGGCGGCGAAGCGCAGTGACAGACTCATGCGCACCTCATCAGTCGGCTCGGGGTACAGCCGGTCTCGTCGAGCCACACTGCCCACCCTCCGGTCGGGAGCACGCCCGGGTCCGCCGAGTGGACCGCCGCGGCTCGCTCGCTCCGCTCGCTCATTGTCGTACTACTTCCGCAGCTCGATGACGGTCTTGCCGATGCGGATCGGGGCTCCCAGCGGAATCGGTGTCGGGGTCGTCAGTCGGGTCCGGTCCAGGTACGTGCCGTTGGTGGAACCGAGGTCCTCGACGATCCACTGGCCGTCACGGTCCGGGTAGATCCTGGCATGCCTGCTGGACGCGTAGTCGTCGTCCAGCACGATCGTGGAGTCGTGCGCACGGCCCAGGGAGATCGTCTGGCCTTGGAGGGCGACGGTGGTGCCGGTCAGCGAGCCTTCGGAGACCACCAGCTTCGTGGGGGCTCCGCGGCGCTGGCGGTTGCTGCCGCGGCCGCCTTCCTGGCGGCGCTGCTGCTGTTGCGGGGGCGCGGCAGCCTGGCGCTGCGTACGCGCGTCCGGCGCACCGCGCCGGGCGGCACCGCGCTGTGTGACGCGGGTGCCGAACAGATCGCTGCGGATGACCTGGACGGCCACGATGACGAACAGCCACAGTACGGCGAGGAAACCCAACCGCATGACCGTGAGGGTCAGCTCTGACATTGCCCCCGCTTCACCCTTCGGCTTGCCGGTAAACGATGGTGGTACTGCCCACGACAATCCGCGAGCCGTCGCGGAGATTAGCGCGAGTGGTGTGCTGCCCGTCTACCACGATGCCGTTCGTGGAACCCAGATCCTGGATCGTGGGGGGCGTTCCGACCCGGATCTCACAGTGACGCCGGGAGACACCCGGGTCGTCGATCCGTACGTCAGCGTCGGTGCTGCGGCCCAGGACGAGAGTGGGGCGCGAGATCTGGTGGCGGGTGCCGTTGATCTCGATCCAGCGCCTGGTCTGCGCGTAGGGCTGCGGTCCTGCACCGGGCGGTGCCGTACGGGGTACGGGCTGTGCGCCGCCGGGAGGCGGGGACGAAGGCATGGGAGGCGGGCCGACGTGCCCGCCACCGGGCTGACTGCCGCGGGGCGCCGCGGAGGCACGGTGGGCGGTCGCCTGGCCCGGCTGGTCCTGGGACGAGCTGGAGGCGAGCGTACGGCTGCGGACGCGGTACAGGCCGGTGTCGAGGTCGTCGGCCTTCTCCAGATGGACCTTGATCGGTCCCATGAAGGTGTAGCGCTGCTGCTTGGCGTAGTCGCGGACCATGCCCGAGAGCTCGTCGCCGAGCTGCCCGCTGTACGGGCTGAGCCGCTCGTAGTCCGGCGTGCTCAGCTCGACGATGAAGTCGTTGGGGACGACGGTGCGGTCGCGGTTCCAGATGGTGGCGTTGTTGTCGCACTCGCGCTGCAGCGCGCCGGCGATCTCAACGGGCTGCACCTCTGACTTGAACACCTTGGCGAAGGTGCCGTTGACGAGACCTTCGAGACGCTGCTCGAAACGCTTCAGTACTCCCACGGGGCACCTCCTTCCTCAGTCTTCCTCGGGGTCGTCCTGACCGGGTCGTCCTGATACTGCTTACTGATCGTATCCACGCGTCGGGAAATCGGCTGGTTCCCCTTTCCCGCCTTGAGGACGAGTGTCGCCCCTCACAGGGTTGCCCGGTGCTTGCTTGCTCCTTGCCCACTGCTTGTGCACTGCGATCGTAGATGTGCCCCGATGACAGTGTCCCGCAACCGCCGACCACCACGGGCGGGCGGGGGCCGGAGTCGGACACCACGCGGCACCGGAGCCGGGCACCTTGCCATACGAGCCGTTCCGCCCGCTCCGGGGCGGGCCCGGGTGGGGCCTCGCTCCGGTTGCGGCTACCGCGAGTGTGACCCCTATGGGCAGTGCTCGGCGAATGCCCCAGGCACGGAGGGGTGCCGTCCCGGAGGGCCACGGTCCCGGGGCCGGGGGAAAGGCGTGTGAACCCACCCCTGCCAGCGTGCTAATGTTCTGGATGTCGGCAGGCGCTCGCACAAGACCCGGACAGAACAACCCGGATCGCGTGAGAGAATCAATCGGCAGCACCCATGCGCGGGTGGCGGAATAGGCAGACGCGCTGGATTCAGGTTCCAGTGCCCGAAAGGGCGTGGGGGTTCAACTCCCCCCTCGCGCACAGATGAGACCCCCGGTCTCCGGAGAAATCCGGAGACCGGGGGTCTTTCGTTGTCTTCCTCACATTGTTGTGTATGTCACGGATTCGAGGGCGCCGCGGTCGCGGATCGCTCTGGCGGTCCGGCCCGGGCGTCTTGGCCCGAGCGGCTTGAGAGTTAGGTCACCTTCGCGGCCTGTGCCCGTTATGTGGCATCCGCCGCCGGCTCCGTGGCCTCCGCCACGGCCGTACGGAAGGCGCGGACGCGGGCCGTCTCCCGCGCGGTGTGGTGGACGAGTCCCAGGACGGAGTCCGGCAGGCCGGTGACGGGGACGAAGACGATGTCGCGGCGGCCGTGGTAGTCGGCGGTGGGGCGGCACAGCAGCATGCCGCCGCGGCCGGCCGCGGTGAGGGTGAGGCCCTCTTGAAGGGTGCTGACCTTGGGGCCGGCGGGTATCGGGCGGCCCTTCGGGGTGGTGGCCGGGGCCTGGGCCGCGCGCCAGTAGGCGGGCGCCGGATCGTCCGGGGAGATCAGGGCGGTGCCGGCGAGATCCTCGGCGGTGATCGCGGCGCGGGACGCCAGCGGGTGGCGTACGGAGAGCGCGAGGGTCTGCTGCTGGGCGGAGAAGACCGGGCCGAGGGTGAGGTCGGGCTCGGTCATGGGCAGCAGCGTGACGGCGACGTCGACCGTGCCGCTGCGCAGCGCGCCGAAAGGGTCGCAGAGCGGGATCTCGACGATCTCGGTGGCACAGGCCGGATGGCGGCGGTGGAAGGTGTCGATGGCCCGCATGACGCGGTCGTCCGCGGTGCCCTGGAAGCCGATCGTCAGCCGGCCCTCGATGCCGCGGGCGGCGCTACGGGCGCGCTCCACGGTGGCGCGCAGGGTGTCGTAGGCGGGGCGCAGGGACGTGTGGAACTCCTCGCCGAGCGGGGTCAGGCGGACCCGGCGGCTGGTGCGGTCCACGAGACGGGCGCCGATCCGGGACTCCAGCGCCCGCAGGAGCTGGCTGACCCGGCTCTGCGAGACATACAGCCGCTCGGCGGTGCGGCCGAAGTGCAGCTCCTCGGACAGCACCAGGAAGCACTCCAGCTCGCGGAGTTCGAATCCGGGGGCGGGCCGGTGGGCGCTGGCGGTCGTGGCCGCTGGGCCGTTCATGGGGTCCTCACGGGGATCGGGCGGATCGATAAGTCCTGCTCATAGAAGGGTGAGGAGTTGGCCGTTGTTCCCCGGTGGCGGCGGACGTTGGCTGGGGACATGACGAACGTTGAGGGCGGGACGGCGGTCCGCAGGGATGAGCCAGGAGAGGGATCAGGGGACGCACCCGGAGGTGAATCAGGGGCGCGGTCAGGGGAGTTGACGGGGCCGCGGGGCGGTGGATGGCCGGCGGTGGGGGCGCTGGCCGCGGCGACGTTCACCGTCGTGACGTCGGAGATGCTGCCGGTGGGACTGCTGACGCCGATCGGCCGGGAGCTGCACGTCTCGGACGGTACGGCGGGGCTGACGCTGACCGTGACCGGCCTGGTCGCGGCGGTGGCCGCGCCGGTGCTGACGTTGCTGGCGGGGCGGCGGGACCGGCGGGTGGTGCTGGCCGCCCTGATGGGCACGCTGGCGGCGGCGAACCTGCTTGCGGCGTATGCGCCGAATGCCGGGGTGCTGCTGGCTGCGCGGGTGCTGGTGGGGCTGGGTATGGGCGGGGTGTGGGCGATCGCCGCGGGGCTCGCGGTGCGGCTGGTGCCCGGGAGGCGGGTCGCATGGGCCACTTCCCTGATCTTCAGCGGGGTCGCGGCGGCGTCGGTGCTGGGCGTGCCGGCCGGGACGTTCCTGGGTGAACTGGGCGGCTGGCGCACCGCGTTCGTGGCGATGGCCGTGGTCTGCGGGGCGGTGGCGGTCGCCCTGGCCCTCCTGCTGCCGGAGCTGCCCGGCGACCGGGCGGTCCGGCTGAACGGGGTGCGGAAGCTGCTGCGCGGCGCACCCGTACGGACCGGACTTCTGCTGGTGGCGCTCCTGGTGACGGGCCATTTCGCCGCGTACACCTATGTGCGGCCGGTCCTGGAGGAGGTGGCCGGCGCGCAGCCGGACCAGATCAGCACGCTGCTGCTGGCCTTCGGCCTCGCGGGGCTGGCGGGGAACTTCGCCGCCGGTGCCGCAGCGGCGCGCGCCCCGCGGGCGGCGCTGCTGGTGATCTGCGGGGTGCTCGCCGGTGCGGTGCTGCTGGTGCCGCCACTGGGGCACGGCGCCGGGTTGCCGGGCGCGGCCGTCCTGGTCGCCGTGTGGGGTCTGGCCTACGGGGGCGTGTCCGTCAGCACCCAGACCTGGCTGATGGCGGCCGCGCCCGGTGCCCGGGAGGCGGCGTCCGCACTGTTCGTAGCGGTGTTCAACGGGGCCATCGCGCTGGGTGCCCTGCTCGGCGGCCGGGCGGCGGACGGCTGGGGCGCGGAGGGCGTGATGTGGCTGGGCGGCGCGCTCGCGGTGGGTGCGCTGGTGACGGTGGGGGCGGGGAAGGGGCCCGGGAGAACGGGGGAGAAATCAGGGGCGGAACCGGGGGTGGAGCAGGGGGTGGATCAGGGGCGTACGCGGTGACGGGTGCCGGAGCGGCGCGGTGTTCCGGCGGTGAAGTGGGCGCGGGCCCGGGGGCGTTGGCCACGGATGGCGGGTCGGTCCGCGGTCTGGCCCCCGGGGCGGGCGCGTGGGGAGGTCTCAGGCGGCCAGGTGCTCGGCCAGGGCCTTGGCCTTGGCGGCCGCGTCCTGGTGGGCCTTGTCGCGGGAGGTCTCGTACAGCGGGACGAGCTCGGCCATCGCCGGGTTGCTGGGGGCCATGGTGAGCTCCGGGACGATGAAGTCGACGTCCAGGCCCATACCGCCGTTGAGGACGGCCTGGAGGTAGTTCTGGACGTACTCGAAGCCCTCGCGGGGCGTGCCCGGTGCGTACGAACCGCCGCGGCTGGCGACCACGGTGACCGGGGTGCCCTTGGCGGACGGCGCCTCGCCCGCCGTACGACCCATGATGATCACCTGGTCGAGCCATGCCTTGAGCGTGGAGGGGATCGTGTAGTTGTACATCGGCGCAGCGATGACGACCGCGTCGGCCCGCTCCAGCTCTTCGGCGAGCTCGACGCGCAGCGCGAAGGCGGCCTGCTGCTCGGGGGTGTGGGTGGCCGGGTCGGAGAAGCCGGCGGAGGCGGCGATGCCGTCGAGGTGCGGCAGCGGGTCGGCGGCGAGGTCGCGGTGGATGACGGTGCTGCCGGGGTGCTGCTCCTCCCAGGCCTTGCGGAAGGTCGCGGTGACCGAGCGGGAGGCGGAGCCGCCCTCGGGGAAGACGGAGGAGTCGATGAGCAGAAGCGTGGCCATGGGAAGCGTCCTTCGGTTCGTGGCCGGACGGAGCGCGACCACTGGTTGAATTCTGTACGTCCCTATTGATAGCACAGGAGCTTACTTTTCTGCAGTAGCCAACGAGAGGGCGGTACTCTGGGTGTATGGCGGACCACAGTGAGGCGACGTGCAGGCAGGTCGACGGCGGCATGACACGCGTCTTCGAACTGTTCGGGAAGCGCTGGACGGGCCTGATCGTGGCCACGCTGATGCCGGGCCCGGTGCACTTCGCCGATCTGCGGCGGGCCATTCCGGGGATCAGTGAGCGGATGCTCTCCGACCGCCTCATGGAGCTGGCGGCGACCGGCCTGCTCGTGCGCGAGGTGGACGCGGGCCCGCCGCTGCGCGTCTCCTACCGGCTGACCGAGGCCGGCCTGGCGATGGAGCCGGCTCTCAAGGAGCTGGGGCGCTGGGCGGAGACCTACCTCGCCGAGGGCGGGCAGTGTCCGGAGCGGTTCCGGAAGTAGGAGCGGTTCCGGAAGTAGGCGAGCGGGGGGCGCGGCGGCCCCGGGGGGTCCGGGCTGCGGGACCGGCTCAGCCAAGCCGGTCCTGTGTGGCGTTGTAGCGCCGCAGGTAGGTCGCGAAGCGGTCGAGGTCGGCCTCGTCCCAGTCGGCCAGCCGGTCGTGAAACGCCTGGCGGCGGCTGGCGGTGGCGTTGGCGAGCACCTGGGCGCCCTTCTCGGTGGGGTGCAGCACCTGGATGCGCTGGTCGTCCGGGTCGACGCGGCGCTCGACGAAGCCGAGCTTCTCCAGGGCGGCGATCTGCCGGCTGACCGTGGACTTGTCCAGGAGGTAGTGCGCCGCGAGGTCCGTGGCGCGGCATCCTTGCTGGTCGTCGAGGTGCGCCAGCAGGGTGTAGGAGACCAGTGACAGCTCGGGGTGCATCCGGGCGGCGGTCGCGCGGGCCCGTCGGGCGAACGCGGTCATCTCCTGCTGGATGGTCTCGACGGCGTCATCGCGGTGTGCCACGGCTCGGCTTGCCTTTCGTAGAGGTAGTTGTATAGTACAACGTGAATTGAGAGTTGCACTTGCCAACTAGATGCTGCATCCAGTGGCGACAGCTGAGCCGACGAGCTGAGAAGGCCTGCCCATGAGTACGGTTCGACGCCCCGACCACCGAAGCGACCAACACGGCGGCCACCGTTCTGCACGCCCCGCCCACTCCGCCGGGCTGCGTCACGTCCTGACGCACCTGATCACCCCGCTCCTGATGTGCATCGGGATGGGCCTGGCCTACCTGGGCGCGTTCGCGAACCCCGCGCCGCACGACCTGCCGGTCGCGGTCGTCGGATCGAGCCGGAGCGCTCAGCTGCTCGCCCAGTCGATCAACGACAAGGCACATGGCGACCTGGAGGTGCGCACCGTCGGCGACCGGTCGGCGGCGGTCGAGCAGCTCAAGCACCAGGAGATCTTCGGGGCGTATGTGCCCGCTGCGAAGGCGCACGGGGTGCAGGGCGCCTCGGGCGGGGCCGGTGCGTTGGGCGGGGCACGTGCGTCAGCGGGTGCGGCGGGCTCCGACGGGGCGCCGGGCGCCGACGGGCGGGCGGCGGCGCGCTCCGCGAGGCCGACGCCCGAGCTGCTGGTGGCGACCGCCGGCTCCGACACCAGTGCCTCCGTCGTGCAGAAGGTCTTCACTCCGCTGGCGGCGCGGCAGGGCGCCCCGCTGAAGGTCACCGACGTCGCACCGACCGCCCAGAACGACCCCACCGGGCAGGGCATCTTCTTCCTCCTGGTCGCGATCAGCATCGGCTCGTACGCCTCGGTCGCGGTGATCGGCGGCGCCGGAGCCGTACTGCCGATCCGGCTCCGGGCGGCGCTGGCGACCGGCACGTCCTTCGTTGTCGGCCTCATCGGCACGGCGTTCGCCGGCCCGGTCTTCCACCTCGTCGACCACGGCCTGTGGGGCGTATGGGCGATGGCCTGGCTCTACTCCGCCGGCATCCTGCTGATCGGCACCGGGCTGCACACCTTCCTCAAGCGCTGGACGACGCTCGGTGTGATGGCCCTCTTCGTGATGCTCAACTTCACCTCGTCGGGCGGGATCTTCCGCCCCGAGATGCAGAACGGATTCTTCGCGGCCCTGCACTCCTTCTGGAACGGCGCGGGATTCGTGGAGGGCACCCGTAGCCATGTCTACTTCGACGGCTTCGGCCTGTCCCGGCACGTCTGGACGCTGGTGTTGTGGCTGGTGGCCGGCGTGCTGATGGTCGGTGTGGCGGCGCTGGCCGAGCAGCGGCGGCGCGCGGCGGAGGCGGAGGCGGCGGCCAACGTGGTGGCGGTGGCGGCGGCCGCGGTGGCGGCGACGGTGCCGGAGCCGGAGCCGACGCGGAAGCGGAGGCTGCGGGGGGCCGCGGACGGGAAGCCGGGGGAGGACGTGGAAGGGGCCGTGGAAGAGGCCGTCGAGGAGGAGCTGGAGGAGGCTGTGGGGGTGTAGCGGTGGGGCGCCGGGCCTTGAGGCCTTGAGGCCTTGAGGTCTTGAGGCCTTGAGGTCTTGCGGTCTGGGCCTCGGGTCCTGCGGTCCTGAGGCTCTTGGGGGCATGGGGTGCGTGGGAGCCGTGGAGTGCGTGGGCTCCGTGGGGGTCCGCTGGAAAGTTATCCACAGGCTGTGCGGGCTTTGACGAAGGGTCGGTAACGTCATGGGTCGTCGGCATGCGGAACGGCTCGGCTGGTCCGCTCAGTGGGCCCGCTCGGCCGGGACCGCTCGGGCCGACGAGTACGCAGGACACGAGAGTCGCAGGTCGTGAAGGGGGAGGTGGCCCGCCATGTCGCGTGTGCCGTACGTACCGGGGTTTGCGAGGGCGGATGCGCAGGGGCCGTCGGGGCCGTCGCCCAAGGTCGCCGGCCGGGCGCTGCGGGAGCGTCTGCCCCGTTCCGAGCAGGACGCGCTCTCGGTCGCGGCCGGGCGGCCGGATCCGGTCGTGGCCGTCGAGGAGTCCAGTGCCGGCCGGCTGCCAGAGCTGACGCCGATAAGGGTCGGCCGGATGGCCGCCAGCCCCTTCGCCTTCCTGCGCGGTTCGGCGGGCCTGATGGCGTACGACCTCGCGAGCGGCCCGGTGACCGGCATCGGCGCGCAGATCTGCGGGGACGCGCACGCGGCCAACTTCGGTCTCTACGGCGATGCGCGCGGCGGTCTGGTCATCGATCTCAATGACTTCGACGAGACCCTGTACGGGCCGTGGGAGTGGGATGTGAAGCGGCTGGCGACGTCGATGGTGCTGGCGGGCCGGGAGGCGGGCGCCAGTGAGGACGAATGCCGCAAGGCGGCGCGGGACACGGCGGGCGCGTACCGGCGCACGATGCGGCTGCTGGCGAAGCTGCCGGTGACCGAGGCGTGGAACGCGATCGCCGACGAGGAGCTGGTCTCGCACACCGACGCCCGGGATCTGCTGGGGACGCTGGAGAGGGTGTCGGCCAAGGCGCGCAAGAACACCAGCGCGCGGTTCGCGGCGAAGGCGACGGAGCGGACGCCGGACGGCGGGCGCCGGTTCGTGGACGCCCCGCCGGTGCTGCGCCGGGTGCCGGACGCGGAAGCGGCAGCCGTGGCCGCGTCCCTCACCGCCTATCTGGAGACGCTGCCCGAGGACCGGCTGCCCCTGCTGTCCCGCTACGCGGTGCACGATGTGGCCTTCCGCGTCGTCGGCACGGGCAGCGTGGGCCTGCGGTCGTATGTGGTGCTGCTGCTGGACCACCGGGGCGAGCCGCTGGTGCTGCAGGTGAAGGAGGCGCGCGGCTCGGTGCTGGCGCCGTATGTGGAGAAGGCCGGCTTCCCGGTGCCGGCGGTGGCGCACGAGGGGCGCCGGGTGGTGCTCGGGCAGCGCAGGATGCAGGTTGTCAGCGACATCCTGCTGGGCTGGACGACGGTGCAGGACATAGCGTCGCCCGGTCGGGGCGCCGCGTCCGCCGGAGCCGCCACCGGGACCGGCCGCCCGCAGCAGGGCCTCCCGGACGGACTCCCTTTCCAGGTCCGCCAGTTCCGGAACCGCAAGGGCAGCGTGGACCCGGCGCAGCTGTCCGGCGAGCAGCTGGACGACTACGCCCGGATGACCGGCGCCCTCCTGGCCCGAGCCCATGCCCACAGCGCCGACCCGCGTCTGGTGGCCGGCTACTGCGGCAAGAGCGAGGAGCTGGACGAGGCGATAACCCGGTTCGCCGTCTCCTACGCGGACCGCACGGAAGCGGATCATGCGGCCTTGACCACCGCGGTGAAGACCGGGCGGATCGCGGCTGAGCTGGGGGTATGAGGCACGGAGGAATCCCGCCCCGCATGGGCCGTACGCTGACCGGGTGACGAACTCGCACGCGGAGAACGCGCAGGACGGCCAGCACCCAGCGGACGTACCGGGCACATCGGGCGCCCAGGGTGGCTCTCAGGCACCGGACGCCGGCGCCGGCGGGCAGGCCGCTCAGGACGAGGCGACCCGGCGGCTGGCGAAGGCGGTGCTGGCCGCGGAACAGGCGCTGATCGAGTTCGAGATCGCCGTGGAGACCTTCCGGGTCGAGGTGGAGAACTTCTCCCGCCTGCACCACCAGCGCCTCGGCCCGATGTACGCGAGGCTGGACGAGCTGGACGCGCAGATCGCCGAGGCCGTGGCAGCGCGTACGGGCGACCCCGAGGACATCCGCAAGGCGCGGGAGGCGCGGGCTTCGGTGCTGCCGATGCCGGAGGTGGAGGAGCTCTTCCACGGCTGGATGGGGTCGGAGGGGCTGTTCCCGGAGGCGCAGGCGATGCTCACCGAGCAGTCGGTGCGGCCGCCGCAGAAGGTGCGGCCCAGCGAGGAGGCCCGCAAGGCCTACCGCGACCTGGTGCGCAAGGCCCACCCCGACCTGGCGCGGGACGAGGCGGAGCGGGCGCGCCGGGACGCCTTCATCGCGCGGGTCAACATGGCGTACGGCCAGGGTGACGAGGCGGCGCTGCGGGAGCTGGCGCGCGAGTGGGAGGCCGGTCCCGTGCCGGCCGAGGAACGGCTCAGCGAGAGCGAGGAGCTCTACGCCCGGCTGGAGTGGCTGTCCGAGCGCAAGGAACTGCTCGCTGCCGTCGCCGCCGAGCTGGAGGAGAGCGCGATCGGCGCGATGATCAAGATGGCGCCGGAGGACCCGGACGCGCTGCTGGACGAGATCGCCGAGAAGCTGCTCGCCGATGTCGCAGAACGCGAGGCATACCTCGCGCAGCTGGTCGGGTAGCGTCGAGGGCATGCACTTTGGTTCTGTACCCACGGTCGCCGTCGACGAGCTCTCGTCCGAGGACTTCCTGCTGGACGTGCGCGAGGACGACGAGTGGGAGGCCGGGCACGCCGAAGGCGCGCTGCACATCCCGATGAGCGAATTCGTCGCCCGCTACGGCGAGCTGACCGAGGCGGCGCCCGAGGCCGGCAAGGTGTACGTCCTGTGCCGCGTCGGCGGGCGATCGGCGCAGGTCGCGCAGTATCTGCTCCAGCAGGGAATCGACGCGGTGAACGTCGCGGGCGGAATGCAGGCCTGGGAGGCCGCCGGCCGTCCCGTACTGGACGGCAAGGGCGGCTCGGGGACGATCATCTAGCGGGGGCTTGGCCGCTTGACCGGTGCGGGTCTGCCCGGCCGGTGCGGGTCCTCCTGGCCGGTGCGGGTCCGCTTGGCCGGTGCGGGTCCGCTTGGTCGGCGTGGGTTGCCTGGCTGACGTGGTTCTGCCTGCCGCGGTTCTTCCTGGCTGGCGCGGGGCCGCCGTTCGCGCGCCCGGCTGCTCCGCTCATCCCAGGGGATGCGACGCCAGCAGGTCGCCTAGGGCCTCCTCGTGGGCGGCGGCCGGGCCGAGGGAGAGTTCGAGCTGTTTGGCCCAGGCGTGGTAGCGGTGCAGCGGGTAGTCGGTGTCCGCGCCGAAGCCGCCGTGCAGATGCTGGGCGGTCTGGACGACGCGGCGTACGCCCTCGGAGGCCCAGATCTTGGCGACCGCCACGTCTCCGGCGGCCGGTAGCGGGCCCGGGGCGTCGGTCGTGATGCGCCAGGCGGCCTGCCAGAGCGTGGCTTCCATGGCGCGCAGGTCGATGAAGCGATCGGCGGCCTGTACGGCGACGGCCTGGAAGGTGGCCACCGGGAACCCGAACTGTTCGCGCTTGCCGGTGTAGTCGCTGGTCATCGCGAGGACGCGTGCGCCGACGCCCAGGGCGAGCGCGCAGGTGCCGGTGGTCAGGAGATTGCGCAGCGACTCCCAGGCGGCGGGACCGCCGATCACTTCCCGGGCGCTGATACGCACGGAATCCAGCCGGACCTCGGAGTGGCGCTCTCCGCTGGTGGAGATCTGGTCGTCGAGGGTGACGCCGGGGTGGGCACGGGGGACGAGGGCGAGGACGGCGTGCCCTTCGCGGGTGCGGGCGGGCAGCAGGATCCGGTCTGCGGTCGGGCCCCAGGGGACGGCGGTCTGGATTCCGTCGAGGACCCAGCCGGTGCCCTCCTGGCGGGCGTCGACGGCGAGTTCGGCCGGCTCGTGCCCCGTGCGGCCGGCGGAGGCGACCGTCACGACCAGGTCCCCGGCGGCGATTCCGGGCAGCACCTCGGTGCGCAGCTCGTCGGTGGCGTAGCGCTGGATGGTGAGCGCGGCGGCGCCGGACTCCAGCAGCGGCACCCGTGCCAGCACCTCGGCCGACTCGCGCAGTACGGCGCAGAGCGCGATCGGGTCGAGGCCAGCGCCGCCGTGCTCGGGCCCGATCGTCAGGCCCAGCAGATCGGCGTCGGCGAGCTTGCGCCACAGGGCGCGGTCGAAGTCGTCGGCGACCGCGCCCGCGGTGAGCGCCGGGCTCGGCACACCGTCGGGAACGACTCCCGAGAAGACCGCCCTCGCCGCTTCGACGGCGGCCTGCTGCTCCTCGCTGAAGGTGAAGTCCACTGGTCTGTCCTCCCACGCGCCGCCTCGATCTGACGAAGCGTCAAGGTAGAACAGGTTCCAGGAATTGGGAATGGCGCGGACGGTGGAACACGAAGGCTGGGCGGGGGGGCGAGGGCGGCGGATGGCGTGCTCGGTACGTCCGTTGGAGCGGGATGCGCGCCCTGGGCGCCCTGCGCGCCCGCAACGACCGCTACCGGCCAATCCGCTACCGGCCGACTGCCAACGCCGTCCGTAGCGGTCGACCGTCAAGGCCGTCCGTACCGGTCGACCGTCAACGTGCCACCCGCATACGTCGACCGTCACCGCCGCTCGCAGCCAGCCGATCGTCACCGCCGCAGATCGCCGCCCTACCGGTCGAAGTCCAGCTCGACCTTCTCCGTGACCGGATGGGACTGGCAGGCCAGGACGTAACCGGCGTCGACCTCTTCGGCTTCCAGGGCGAAGTTGCGGTCCATACGGATCTCGCCCGAGACCAGGAAGGCCCGGCAGGTGCCGCAGACGCCGCCCTTGCAGGCGTAGGGGGCGTCCGCGCGGTTGCGGAGCACCGTTTCGAGCAGGGGCTCGCCGTCGTCGACCGGCCAGGTGCCGGAGCGGCCGTCGAGGGTGGCGGTCACGGTGCTGTGTGCGGGGGTGGCGGCGGCCGGGGCGGCCGGAGCGCCGTTGTCTATGTGGAAGATCTCTTCATGGATGCGGGAGCGGGGCACATCGAGGGCACGCAGGGCACGCTCGGCTCCCTGGACCAGGCCGTAGGGACCGCAGAGGTACCAGCCGTCGACGGAGTCGATCTGCAGGAGGGCGGGCAGGAGGGAGCGCAGCCGGGGCTCGTCCAGGCGGCCGGAGGGCAGGCCGGCCTGTTGTTCCTCGCGGGAGAGGGTGTGGATGAGCTGGAAGCGCTGGGGGTAGCGGTCCTTGAGGTCGGCCACCTCCTCCAGGAACATCGTCGAGGCCGCCGTGCGGTCGCTGCGGAGGAGGCAGAAGCGGGCGTCCGGCTGCTGGGCCAGCAGCGTGGCAGCGATGGAGAGCACGGGCGTGATGCCGCTGCCGCCGACGATTCCGACGAAGTGGCCGGGGCGCGGCGCGAGGGTGAACCGCCCGGCCGGGGCCATGACGTCCACCGTGTCGCCGACCGTCAGCTCCTTGAGCGCATAGGTGGAGAAGGCGCCGTCCTCGACGAGGCGGATGCCCACCCGCAGTACGGGCTCGTCGGTGGCGGGGGTGCAGATGGAGTACGTGCGGCGGATCTCCTGGCCGTCGACCGTTCTGCGCAGCGCGATGTGCTGCCCGGGGGTGTGCCGGAAGGTCGTACGCAGCTCGGGCGGGACCGCGAAGGTGACGGCCACCGCGTCGTCCGTGAGCCGCTCGATCTCCCGGACCTGGAGCGGGTGGAACATCACAACTCCTTGAAGTGGTCGAAGGGTTCGCGGCAGGACTCACAGCGGCGCAGCGCCTTGCACGCCGTGGAGGAGAACCGGCTCAGCAGGGTGGTGTCGGTCGATCCGCAGTGCGGGCAGCGGATCGTGAGGTCGACGGTGACCGGTCCGCCGGCCGGGCCCGTGGGGCGCGGCGGTGCGATCCCGAATTCGGCCAGCTTCCGGCGCCCCTCGGCGGTGATGTCGTCGGTGGACCACGGCGGGCTGAGGACCGTCCGGACCTCGACCTCGGCTATGCCGCGGTCGAGCAGCACGCGCTCTATGTCGGCGGACATGGCCTCGATGGCGGGGCAGCCGGTGTAGGTGGGCGTGAGGCGGACCTCGACGTGGTCCGGGGCCGTCAGCCGGACATCGCGCAGTACGCCGAGCTCGGCGAGGGTGAGCACGGGCAGCTCGGGGTCGGGAACGGAGCCGGCGAGCGCCAGCAGTTCCGCTTCGAGGGCGGTGGTGGTCACCATGTCGCTCCCGGGTGGCTGCGGTGGAGGTGCTGCATCTCGGCAAGCAACCGTCCGAACGGCTCGGTGTGCAGGCCCTGGCGGCCCGCGCCGGCGGTCCAGGCACCGTGCTGGGGACCTTCGGGGACGGCGAGGGTGGCCTTGCCGAGCGTGGCGGTGATGCGGTCCGTCCAGGCGTCGCGGAGTGCCGTCCAGGGCAGCGATTCCAGTCCCGCCACCGGTTCGAACATCTCGCCGGTGAACCGCCACAGGGCGTCCAGGGCGCGCTGCATCCGGGTGTGGCTCTCGTCGGTGCCGTCCCCCAGGCGCAGTGTCCACTGCTCGGCGTGGTCGCGGTGGTAGGCGACCTCCTTGACGGCCTTCCCGGCGAGAGGCGCCAACTCGCTTTCCCCGCCCGCGAGTTGCTCGAAAAGCAGCTCCTGGTAGGTGGAGAAGTAGAGCTGACGGGCGATGGTGTGGGCGAAGTCGCCGTTGGGCTGCTCGACGAGCTGGAGGTTGCGGAACTGACGTTCCTCGCGGAGATACGCCAGCTCGTCCTCATCGCCGGCGAGGGAGAGCAGCACCCGGGCCTGGCCGAGCAGGTCCAGCGCGATGTTGGCCAGCGCGACCTCCTCCTCCAGGACCGGGGCGTTGCCGGCCCACTCGCCCAGGCGGTGGGAGAGGATCAGCGCGTCGTCCCCGAGGGGCAGGGCCGGGGTGGCCGTGACGTTCATCAAAGGTGATGCACCCCGTCCGGGATCTCGTAGAAGGTCGGGTGGCGGTAGGGCTTGTCGCCGGCCGGCTCGAAGAAGGCGTCCTTCTCGTCGGGCGAGGAGGCGGTGATCTGGGCGGACGGCACCACCCAGAGGGAGACGCCCTCCGAGCGGCGGGTGTAGAGGTCGCGGGCGTTGCGCAGCGCCATCTCGGCGTCCGGCGCGTGCAGGCTGCCGGCGTGGGTGTGGGAGAGGCCGCGGCGGCTGCGTACGAAGACCTCCCACAGGGGCCAGTCCGCGGGCGCTGCGGTCGCGCCCTCGGCGGCGGCCGGGGTTGCGGTGGGGCGGAGTGTCGTCATCGGTCGGCCTTCCCGTGCTTGGCCGCGTGTGCGGCGGCCGCTTCGCGCACCCAGGCGCCTTCCTCATGAGCCCGCCGGCGGCGGCCGATGCGCTGTTCGTTGCAGGGGCCGTTGCCCTTGAGCACCTCGCGGAACTCGGCCCAGTCGATCGGGCCGAAGTCCCAGTGTTCGCGCTCCTCGTTCCACACCAGGTCGGGGTCGGGGAGGGTGAGGCCGAGAGCCTCGGCCTGGGGGACGCAGATGTCGACGAAGCGCTGGCGCAGCTCGTCGTTGGAGTGCCGCTTGATCTTCCAGGCCATGGACTGCGCGGAGTGCGACGACTCGTCGTCCGGCGGGCCGAACATCATCAGGGACGGCCACCACCAGCGGTCCACCGCGTCCTGCGCCATGGCGTGCTGGGCCGGTGTGCCGCGGCTGAGGGCCAGCAGGAGTTCGTAGCCCTGCCGCTGGTGGAAGGACTCCTCCTTGCAGATACGGACCATCGCGCGGGCATAGGGGCCGTACGAGCACCGGCACAGCGGGACTTGGTTCGTGATCGCCGCGCCGTCCACCAGCCAGCCGATGGCTCCGACGTCGGCCCAGGTCAGAGTCGGGTAGTTGAAGATCGAGGAGTACTTCTGGCGGCCGGTGTGCAGCTTGTCGAGCAGCTCGTCACGGCCCGTGCCGAGGGTCTCGGCGGCGCTGTAGAGATACAGGCCGTGGCCGGCCTCGTCCTGCACCTTCGCCATCAGGATCGCCTTGCGGCGCAGGGAGGGCGCCCGGGTGATCCAGTTGGCCTCCGGCTGCATGCCGATGATCTCGGAGTGGGCGTGCTGCGCGATCTGCCGCACGAGAGTCGAGCGGTAGGCGTCCGGCATCCAGTCCCGCGGTTCGATGCGTTCGTCCGCGGCCACGGTGGCGTCGAATACGGCCTCCAGGGCCGTCTCCTCCGGCGCGATCGTCGTCATATGGTGCCCCCTCGCTCCCGACCGACCGATCGTTCGGTTCAATGGTGAGTGGGCGGACCGCGGGTGTCAAGCCTGTGGATAACGCAGGGCAGGGTGTGCCCGGTGCGGTCGCGTAGGTACGGTTCCGAAGCGGACTTGACCGCATGGGATCTGGGAACGGGGCGGGAATGCAGTCATACGGGGACGAAACGCGGTCGGTGGCCGCGCTCTCGCTGCCCTCGCGGATCGTCATAGGCGTGGCGGCCTGCGCCGTCGCCGTCGCCGTCGCGATCCATCTCGGGATGATGTTTCTGCACGTCGCCCCGTCGAACACGCTCAGCAAACAGCAGGGCGCCATGATCAGCGACTATGTCTATCCCGAGTACGAACAGAACTGGAAGCTGTTCGCGCCCAACCCCCTCCAGCAGAACATCGCGGTGCAGGTCCGCGCACAGCTGCGCACCGGGGACGGTGCCGCCCGGACCACCGGCTGGACCGATCTGACCGCCCGTGACGGTCAGGCCATACTCCACAATCCGCTGCCCAGCCACACCCAGCAGAACCAGCTGCGCCGCGGCTGGGAGCTCTTCGTCAACACCCACAACGCGCAGAACCGCCCGGTCGGCCCGCGCGGTGAGCTGTCCGAGCGCTACATCCGGCGGATCGTGATGCTCCGGCTGTCGCAGGAGTGGACCGAGGGCGGCGCCCGGGTCGAGCGGATCCAGGTCCGTTCGCAGACGACACCGGTCGGCCCGCCGCCGTGGAGCGCCGAGCGGATCAGCACCAAGCCCGTGTACCGCGTGCTGCCCTGGTGGCAGGTCACCGCAGACGACCTGCCCGAGGGGGCGAAGAACCAGTGACGTCACCGACGCCGCGCCAGCCGCAGAGCGCACCCCACGCACCGCAGCCCCCGCAGAACACGGAGCCGACCGACGTGCCGCAGCAGCAAGCACAGCAGGTGCAGCACGCCCCCCAGGAGTCCCCGGCCTCCCAGGAGCCCCCGGCCCCCAAGGCAACCGCCCCCTATGAGGAGACCCGCATCGAGCGCGCCATCGGGCGCTTCTTCGCGCGCGTCACCGGCCGGGCGCTGGCGCCGTACCAGACCGCCGTGATCCGGATCGGCTTCTCGCTGACCTGGCTGCTGTTCCTGCTGCGCGAGTGGCCGCACCGCGAGACGCTCTACGGGCCCGACGGCCCCTGGAGCATGGACATGGCGCGCCGGCTCCTGGAGGCCAACCACGCCTTCTCCGCGCTGCTCTGGTCCGACGGACGCGGCTGGTTCGAGTTCGTCTACTTCATAGCCATCGCGGCCAGCGCGGCGCTGATGCTCGGCTGGCGCACCCGCACCATGTCGGTGCTCTTCATGGTGGGCGTGCTCTCGCTGCAGAACCGCAGCGTCTTCATAGGGGACGGCGGCGACAACGTCATCCACCTGATGGCCCTGTATCTCGTGCTCACCCGGTGCGGGCAGGTCTGGTCGCTGGACGCGCGCCGCGCCAAGCGGGCGGCCCTCACCGAGGGCGCCCCTACCGCCCGTGATCTGCCCGGCGTCATCCTGTGGGCGGTGCTGGGCCTGGCCCTGGCCGCCGCCCAGCTGGCCGGCGGACACGGCCTGACCTGGTTCGAGCACGGACCGTTCCCGCACATCGGCTGGAGCACGGTCCTGTGGGGCCTGTGGGTGACGCACGGCCTGTGGTGGGCGGTGCAGCGCTACGCCCCCGGGGAGCCGCGCATCGTCCTCGACACGCTCGCCAAGCTCGCCCACAACGGCGCACTGCTGGTGATCATGGTCGAGGTCTGCCTGATCTACGCCACCGCCGGCTGGTACAAGATCCAGGGCACGCGCTGGCAGGACGGCACCGCGGTCTTCTACCCGATGCACCTGGACTACTTCTCCCCCTGGCCGGGGCTGTCCGATCTGCTCGGCAGCAACGGCCTGATGATCATGGTGATCACCTACGGCACGGTGATCGTCCAGGTCGCGTTCCCCTTCACCCTCTTCAACCGCCGGCTGAAGAACGTGCTGCTGGTCGCGATGATCTGTGAGCACCTCTCGATCGCGTTCCTGCTGGGACTGCCGTTCTTCTCGCTCGCGATGATCACGGCGGATGCGGTCTTCCTGCCGACGAACTTCCTGACCTGGCTCTCCGCGCGCGTCGTGGGCCTGCGCAAACGGCTGTTCCCGCGCGGCGGCTCCGTCGCGCCGGGCGCCGGCCCCGGAGGCGGTGAGCCGGAGGCCCGTACCGGGCACGGCGGCGGTGGCCATACGCTCGTAGGGTGAGCAGCGAGAAAACCGCCCCCGCCGAGCCCCTCCAGTACGACGAGGGCTACGGGACGCAGATCGGCGTCGGTCCGCACCCCGAGCCCTGGCCGCAGGACGACCGTTACGACCCCGAGCTGCTCGCGCACGGCGACCGCCGCAACGTCGTCGACCAGTACCGCTACTGGACGCGCGAGGCGATCGTCGCCGACCTCGACACCCGCCGCCACGACTTCCATGTGGCCGTCGAGAACTGGGGCCACGACTTCAACATCGGTTCGGTCGTACGGACCGCGAACGCGTTCCTGGCCAAGGAGATCCATATCGTCGGGCAGCGCCGCTGGAACCGCCGCGGCGCGATGGTGACCGACCGCTACCAGCACGTCCGTCACCACCCGGACACCACGGACCTCACCGCCTGGGCCGCGGCCGAGGGGCTGCCGATCATCGGGATCGACAACCTCCCCGGATCCGTCCCGCTGGAGACCACCGAGCTGCCGCGCCGCTGTGTGCTGCTGTTCGGCCAGGAGGGGCCAGGGCTGACCGAGGAGGCCCGCCGGCACGCCTCGCTGGTCTGCTCGATCGCGCAGTTCGGCTCGACCCGCTCGATCAACGCGGGAGCCGCGGCCGCCATCGCGATGCACTCCTGGATCGGCCGGCACGCGCGGATCGAGGGCCCTGAAGCCGTCTGACGGGGCTGCGGCCCTCTCAGGGGCCCGGCGGAACGGACCGGGCCCCCAAGGTGCACCTCACGCCGGCCGCCGCACCTCCACGGTCCGGAAGCGGTTCGCCACGAACGCGCCGTCGCACAGCGCCGCATTGGCCGCCGGGTTGCCACCGGAGCCGTGGAAGTCCGAGAACGCCGCGGTCTGGTTCACATAGACCCCGCCGGTCAGATTCAGCGACAGCTGGGCGCACTCCTCCAGGCAGGCCTGCTCCACCAGCTGCTCGACCTCGGCGGAGGTGGTGTACGCGCCGACCGTCATGGCGCCCTTGTCGCGGACCGTGCGCCGCAGCAGCTCCACCGCGTCCGCCGCCGAGTCGACGGCCACCGCGAAGGACACCGGGCCGAAGTGCTCGGACAGATACGCCGCCTCCGAGTCCGGCTTGGCGCCGTCCAGCTTGACGATCACCGGCGTGCGGACCGTCGCCCCGGGGAACTCGGGGTTGGTCACCTCGCGGGAGACCAGCGCCACCTCGCCCAGCCCGGCAGCGGCCTCGATCCGCTCCTTGACCTGCGGATTGACGATCGCGCCCAGCAGGGCGTTGGCACGCGCGTCATCGCCCAGCAGGCCGCCGACCGCGCCCGCGAGATCGTTGACCACCTCGTCGTACGTCTTCGGGCCGGCGTCCGTCGTGATGCCGTCCCGGGGGATCAGCAGATTCTGCGGGGTGGTGCACATCTGGCCGCTGTAGAGCGACAGGGAGAAGGCCAGGTTGCTGAGCATGCCCTTGTAGTCGTCGGTGGATTCGATGACGACGGTGTTGACGCCGGCCTTCTCCGTGAAGACCTGCGCCTGCCGGGCGTTCGTCTCCAGCCAGTCGCCGAACGCGGTCGAGCCGGTGTAGTCGATGATGCGGACCTCGGGGCGGACGGCCAGCTCCTTGGCCAGGCCCTCGCCCGGCTTGTCCACTGCCAGACACACCAGGTCGGCGGGGAAACCGGCCTCGGTGAGCACCTCGCGGGCCACCTCGACGGTCAACGCCAGCGGCAGCACGGCCCGCGGGTGCGGCTTGACCAGCACCGGGTTGCCGGTGGCCAGGGAGGCGAACAGGCCCGGATAGCCGTTCCAGGTCGGGAAGGTGTTGCAGCCGATCACCAGGGCGACGCCGCGCGGCACGGCCGTGAAGTTCTTGGCCAGCTCCAGCGGCTCGCGCTTGCCCTGCGGCTTGGACCACTCCGCCTGCTGCGGGGTGCGGACCTGCTCGGCGTACGCATACGCCACCGCCTCCAGGCCGCGGTCCTGGGCATGCGGCCCGCCGGCCTGGAAAGCCATCATGAAGGCCTGGCCACTGGTGTGCATCACGGCCTGTGCGAACTCATGGGTGCGGGCGCTGATCCGGGAGAGGATCTCCAGGCACACCGCGGCACGGGCCTCAGGCCCCGCGTCCCGCCAGGCGGGGATCGTGGCGCGCATCGCCGGCAGCAGCACCTCCACGTCAGGATGCGGATAGCTGATGCCCAACTCGGGTCCGTACGGGGAGACTTCCTGGCCCGTCCAGTCGTCCGTACCGGGCTGGTCGAGCTCGAAGCGCTTGCCGCGCAGCGCCTCGAAGGCGGCGAGCCCGTCGGGCGCGGCATTCTCGCCGTACGCCTTCGGATGCTCGGGATGCGGGGACCAGTAGGCGCGGGTGCGGATCGCCTCCAGCGTCTGGTCGAGGGTCGGGCGGTGCTTCTCGATCAACTGCGCTGCGGTCATTGTGGCGGCCATCGATGACCAACTCCTCGTCGAGCTGGGCGGAGAGTGGATAGGGGCTGGGAGCGGACAAGCCAACGGAGTTAGAGTAACCGAACGATCGGTCGGGGCAAGAGGGCTCCGCCAGCCTGTGGAAAAGTCGGTCGGGGAGGATCAGCTGCCATGACGGCCATCGGAACCAGCAGCACCGTTGCAGTGGTGGGAACCGGCACCATGGGGCAGGGCATCGCACAGGTGGCGCTGGTCGCCGGCCATCGCGTACGCCTCTACGACAGCCTTCCCGGGCGCGCCGAGGACGCCGCCGGGGCGATCGGGGGACGCCTCGACCGGCTCGTCGAAAAAGGCCGGATCTCGGCGGAGGAGCGGGACGCCGCCCGTGAGCGCCTCTCCCCCGCCGCCGCCCTTGGGGAGCTGGCCGACGCCGCGCTGGTCATCGAGGCGATCCTGGAGCAACTGCCCGCCAAGCAGGAGCTGTTCACGGTCCTGGAGGACATCGTCTCGGCGGACTGCCTGCTGGCCACCAACACGTCCTCGCTGTCCGTGACGGCGGTCGCGGGCCGGCTGCGGCACCCCGGCCGCTGTGTGGGCCTGCACTTCTTCAATCCCGCGCCGCTGCTCCCCCTGGTCGAGGTGATCAGCGGCTTCGCCACCGACGAGGCGGCCGCCACCACCGCGTACGACACCGCCGAGGCATGGGGCAAGAAGCCGGTGCGCTGCGCCGACACCCCCGGCTTCATCGTCAACCGCGTCGCCCGCCCCTTCTACGCCGAAGCCCTGCGCGCCTACGAGGAGCGGGTCGCCGACCCGGCCACCATCGACGCGGTGCTGCGCGAGGGCGCCGGCTTCAAGATGGGGCCCTTCGAGCTGACCGACCTCATCGGGCAGGACGTGAACGAGGCAGTCACCCACTCCGTGTGGACTGCCTTCTTCCAGGACCCGAAGTTCACGCCCTCTCTGGCGCAGCGCCGGCTGGTGGAGTCCGGCCTGCACGGCCGTAAGGCGGGACGCGGATGGTTCGACTACTCCGAGGGCGCCCGCCGGCCCGAGCCGCGGACCGCCGAGCCCTGTCCCGCCCCGGAGGCCGTCGCCCTGCATGCGCAGCTGCCCGGCCCCGCCGCGGTGCTGCGGGAGCTGATCGAGGAGGCGGGCATCCCGGTCACCCGTGACCGCACGCCGGGGGAGTCGGAGGGCTTCATCCGGCTGCCCGGTGGCGCGTGCCTGGCGCTGACCAACGGATATCCGGCGACCAGCATCGTCTACGAGCGGTACATCCGCTTCGACCTGGCGCTCGACTACCGGTCCGCCACCCGGATCGCCCTCGCCGCCTCCAGGGCCTGCTCCGAGGCGGATCTCGCGGAGGCCGTCGGCCTCTTCCAGGCGCTGGGCAAGCAGGTCAGCGTGATCGAGGACGTACCTGGGATGATCGTCGCCCGGACGATCGCGATGGTCATCGACTTCGCCGTGGACGCCGCGGCCCGTGGGGTGGCGACGCCTGAGGACATCGACACGGCCATGCGGCTGGGCGTGAACTATCCCGGCGGCCCCATGGAGTGGGTCGAGCGGCTCGGCGCCCAGTGGGTGTGGGACCTGCTGGATTCGATGCACCACCAGAACGCCGGCGGACGCTATGTACCGTCCTGGGCGCTGCGGCGCCGTGCGGACCTCGAGGAATGGGTGCTCTAATCATGACCATGGCCAAGCGCGACACCTATACGCCCGATTCGCTGCTCGCGGTCTCCGTCGAGGTGTTCATCGAGCGCGGCTACGACGGCACCTCCATGGAGCACCTGTCCAAGGCGGCCGGTATCTCGAAGTCCTCGATCTACCACCATGTGCGCAGCAAGGAAGAGCTGCTGCACCGTGCCATAAGCCGCGCCCTGGACGGGCTGTTCGCCGTGCTGGAGGAGCCGGGAGCCGTTCAGGGCCGCGCGATCGAGCGGCTGGAGTTCGTCACCCGGCGTGTGGCCGAGGTCCTGATGGACGAACTCCCCTACGTGACACTGCTGTTGAGGGTGCGCGGCAATACGGACACCGAGCGCTGGGCCATGGAACGCCGCCGGGAGTTCGACCACGAGGTCGCCGATCTGCTCAAGCAGGCCGCCGCCGACGGTGACCTGCGCGACGACGTGGACATCCGGCTGGCGACCCGGCTGCTCTTCGGCATGATCAACTCGATTGTGGAGTGGTACCGGCCGGGGCGCGGGGGCGCGGCGAGCCGTGACGAGGTCGCCGAGGCCGTGGTGCGTACGGCGTTCGCGGGGCTGCGCAGGGCCTGACGGCCTACTCCTCCTCCGGCCCCAGGTCGGTCTCCTCGAAGACCAGCAGGGTGCGGGTGCTGAGCACCTCCGGTATCGACTGGATACGGGTGAGGACCAGCTCCCGCAGCTCGCGGTTGTCCTTGGTGTGCACCAGTAGCAGCACATCGAAATCGCCGCTGACCAGCGCGATGTGGGTGGCCCCCGGCAGCGTGGTGAGCTGCTTGCGCACGGTCCGCCAGGAGTTCTGGACGATCTTCAGCGTGATGTAGGCGGAGGCGCCCTGACCTGCCCTTTCCTGGTCGACGAGGGCGCTGAAGCCGCGGATGACGCCATCGTCTATCAGCCGGTTGATCCGTGCGTAGGCGTTGGCGCGCGAGACGTGCACGCGCTCGGCCACGGAGCGTATGGAGGCCCGGCCGTCGTTCTGCAGCATGCGCAGGATCGAGCGGTCGATCGTGTCCAGCGGGCGTACGGCCGGCGATGGCGGGGCGGGTGATGCAGACGACTGTCCGCCGGTGTTGGCCATCTGTTCGTCCGGCATATGGTCCCGCCTCCCCTTTGTGGACGCCCTGTCTTCATCTCAAGCTGTGGAGAACCGTTTGTCCACAGGCTTGACCCGCCTGTAGCCAAATTGCATCAGCGACCGAACAATCGGTAGGGAAGGGCGCACCCGCCCCGACCGATTCCATCCTGCCCATCCGCCGTCCGCCCACCACCCACATGAGGCGCATCGCGCCACCCCCTTCGATCCGAGGAGGTGCTCGACATGACGGTCCTTGAGCAGCCCGGCAGCAGCAGGAACAAGAGCAGCCTGGCTGGTCCGCCGCCCGCGTGGCGGCCGCGCGTCGATCCCGCGCCCCTCCTGCCCGACGCGGAGCCGTACCGCATCCTGGGGACGGACGCCGCGGCCCGGCTCGACTCCGGACTGCTGACCCAGCTGTACGCCCAGCTGGTGCGTGGCCGCCGCTACAACGCCCAGGCCACGGCCCTGACCCGGCAGGGCCGCCTCGCGGTCTACCCCTCCTCCACCGGACAGGAGGCCTGCGAGGTCGCCGCCGCGCTGGCGCTCGAAGACCGTGACTGGCTCTTCCCCAGCTACCGCGACACCCTGGCGGCGGTGGCCCGCGGCCTCGACCCCGTACAGGCGCTCACGCTGCTGCGCGGCGACTGGCACAGCGGCTACGACCCGCATGAACACCGCATCGCCCCGCTGTGCACCCCGCTCGCCACCCAGTTGCCGCATGCCGTCGGCCTGGCGCACGCCGCCCGCCTCAAGGGCGATGACGTGGTGGCGCTGGCGATGGTCGGCGACGGCGGCACGAGCGAGGGCGACTTCCACGAGGCGCTGAACTTCGCGGCGCTCTGGCAGGCACCGGTCGTCTTCCTCGTCCAGAACAACGGCTTCGCGATCTCCGTGCCGCTGGCCAAGCAGACCGCAGCACCGTCGCTCGCCCACAAGGCGGTCGGCTACGGCATGCCGGGCCGCCTGGTCGACGGCAATGACGCGCCCGCGATGCTCGAAGTCCTCACCGAGGCCGTGCAGCGTGCCCGCAGCGGCGGCGGCCCCACCCTCATCGAGGCCGTCACCTACCGCATCGAGGCCCACACCAACGCCGACGACGCCACCCGCTACCGCACCGACGCCGAGGTCGAGACCTGGAAGGCGCACGACCCGATAGCCCTTCTGGAGCATGAGCTGGCGGAGCGCCGGCTGCTGACCGACGCCTTCGTCGAGGCGACCAGGGAGGGCGCCGAGCAGCTGGCGGCCGACCTGAGGGACGGGATGAACGCCGACCCGGAGCTGGACCCGATGGATCTCTTCCACCACGTATTCGCCGAGCAGACCAGTCAACTCCGCGCGCAGGCAGCGCAGTTGCGCGCCGAACTGGACGCCGAGGCCGACGGACACACCAAGGACGCAGCGGACGCCGACGGGTCCGCCGAGGAGGCCAGGCCATGACGACGACCGCTCCGGCGACCGCGCGCAAGCCCGCCACCATGGCGCAGGCGCTGACCCGCGCACTGCACGACGCCATGGCCGAGGACCCGTCCGTCCATGTCATGGGCGAGGACGTCGGCACCCTGGGCGGTGTCTTCCGTGTCACCGACGGCCTGGCCAAGGAGTTCGGCGAGGACCGCTGCACGGACACCGCCCTTGCCGAGGCCGGCATCCTGGGCACCGCCGTCGGCATGGCGATGTACGGGCTGCGGCCGGTCGTCGAGATGCAGTTCGACGCGTTCGCCTACCCGGCGTTCGAGCAGCTGGTCAGCCATGTCGCCCGGATGCGCAACCGCACCCGCGGCGCGCTGCCGATGCCGCTGACCATCCGCGTCCCCTACGGCGGCGGGATCGGCGGCGTGGAGCACCACAGCGACTCCTCCGAGGCGTACTACCTCGCCACCCCGGGGCTCCAGGTCGTCACCCCGGCGACCGTCGAGGACGCCTACGGGCTGCTGCGGGCCGCCATCGCCTCCGACGACCCGGTCGTCTTCCTGGAGCCCAAGCGGCTCTACTGGTCCAAGGCCGACTGGTCGCCCGACGCGCCCGCACCGGTCGCCCCCCTGGGGCAGGCCGCGGTCCGGCGCCGCGGCAGCAGCGCCACCCTGATCACCTACGGTCCTTCCCTCCCGGTCTGTCTGGAGGCCGCCGAGGCCGCCCGGGCCGAGGGCTGGGACCTGGAAGTGGTCGACCTGCGCTCACTGGTGCCGTTCGACGACGCCACGGTCTGCGCGTCGGTTCGGCGCACCGGACGGGCCGTGATCGTCCATGAGTCCAACGGGTTCGGCGGTCCCGGCGGTGAGATCGCCGCACGGATCACCGAGCGCTGCTTCCACCACCTGGAGGCGCCGGTGCTGCGCGTCGCCGGCTTCGACATCCCCTATCCGCCGCCGATGCTGGAGCGGCACCACCTGCCGGGCGTGGACCGGATTCTGGACACCGTCGCCCGCCTCCAGTGGGAGTCGGACTGGACCGAGGGACGTGGTGAGTGATGGCCGTGGTCCGCGAATTCACCCTGCCCGACCTGGGGGAGGGCCTCACTGAGGCGACGATCGTGCACTGGCTGGTCGAGGTCGGTGAGGTGGTGGCCATCGACCAGCCGGTGGTGGAGGTCGAGACCGCCAAGGCGATGGTGGAGGTGCCGTGCCCGTATGGCGGTGTGGTGACCGCCCGCTTCGGTGAGGAGGGCGCCGAGGTCCCGGTGGGCGCGCCGCTGGTGACGGTCGCGGTGGGCGCGGTGCCGGAGGACCTGGCGGGGAGCGGACCGGCGGGCGAAGCTCCCGGCGCGTCGTCCGACGGGGCCGGCGGCCCTGGTGGGGCTGCCGCTCCGGCGGCGGACACGGCGGATGCCGGTTCCGGGAACGTGCTCGTCGGTTACGGCACGAGCGCGGCGGCGGCGCGGCGGCGCCGGATCCGGCCGGGGGGCACAGGGGGCTCCCCGTCCGGAACGCCGAGGCCGCCGGAGCCGGTGGCCAACGGGGCGGACCAGCCCGGCGCTCCGGCTGTCGGGGCAGCCGTGGGCACCGGAGCGGCAGCCGGCGGCACCGGTGCGGCCGGGCCGGCCGGGGCCGGCGCGGTGGACGACGGGAGCCGCACGGCGGCCGTCATCTCCCCGCTGGTGCGCCGGATGGCGCGGGAGCACGGCCTGGATCTGCGGGAGTTGACGGGATCCGGCAGGGACGGCCTGATTCTCCGTACCGACGTGGAGTGCGCGATCCGGGCGCTGCGGGAGCGCGAGACGGCCGGAGCCGGTGTGACGGCTGCAGCGGACAGGGACGCCGCTTCTACCGCCGCGACCGCTGCCGGGCCCGCGACGGCCGGCGAGGAGGAGCGGATCCCGCTGAAGGGAATGCTCGGTGCGGCCGCCGAGAATTTCAGCCGCAGCCGCCGGGAGATCCCGGAGGCGACCTGCTGGGTGGACGCCGATGCCACCGAACTCCTCGCCGCCCGCAGGGCGATGAACGTTCCGGGCGCTGCGAAGGTGTCGCTGCTCGCGCTGCTGGCCCGGATCACCACGGCCGCGCTCGCACGGTTCCCCCAGCTCAACGCCACCGTCGACACCAGGACCCAGGAGATCGTCCGGCTGCCTGCCGTTCATCTGGGCTTCGCGGCCCAGACCGATCGCGGCCTGGTGGTGCCGGTCGTGCGGGACGCACAGGCCCGTACGGCCGAGGACCTGTCCGCCGAGATCGCCCGGCTCACGGAGAAGGCCAGGTCCGGCGGGCTGTCGCTGGCCGAGCTGACACACGGCACCTTCACCCTCAACAACTACGGCGTCTTCGGCGTCGACGGCTCCACGCCGATCATCAACCACCCGGAGGCGGCGATGCTCGGCATCGGCCGGATAGCCGCCAAACCCTGGGTGCACGAAGGCGAGTTGGCCGTCCGGCAGGTCGTCCAGCTCTCGCTCACCTTCGATCACCGGGTGTGCGACGGCGGCACCGCCGGTGGCTTCCTGCGCTTCGTGGCCGACTGCGTCGAGCGGCCCGCGCTGCTGCTGCGGGGGCTCTGACGGCGGCTTCGCCCACGGCGGAGACGGCCGCCCGCTGCGGCAGAGCTCACGCCGCGTCGGGTACGGCACCTGTGTGATCTCCGCGCCCTTGGCGATACTCAGGGGATGAGCGACCACACCGACCACGACGCCATCGTCCTGGCCGGAGGAGCGGCCCGGCGGCTCGGCGGGGCGGACAAGCCCGCCCTGTCCGTCGGCGGCCGCTCCCTCCTGGACCGGGTGATCGCCGCCTGCCCGGATGCGGCGATCACCGTCGTCGTCGGCCCCGGACGCCCGACCGCCCGCGCCGTGGTCCATGCCCTGGAGGACCCGCCGGGCGGCGGCCCGCTCGCCGCGCTGGACGCCGGCCTGCGGCACAGCACCGCCCCGACGGTGCTCGTCCTCTCCGCCGACCTGCCGTTCCTGACGGTTGCGACCGTACGCAGCCTCCTGTCGGCGGCGACACGAACGGCAGGCGGTGCCGGGCCGGGCGGCGATTCCACACCCCATGACCCGCCCTGTGACGGCGCGATGCTCCAGGACGCCTCAGGCCGGGACCAGCCGCTGGTGGCCGCCTACCGGGCCGCGTCGCTGCGCCGTGAGCTGACGCGGGTGCGCGCCGAGCGCGGCACCCTGGCCGGACTGCCGCTGCGCGCTGTGCTGGACCGGCTGGCGGTGGAACGGGTCCCGGACGCCACATCCAGCGCATCCTTCGACTGCGACACCTGGGAGGACATCGGCGCGGCACGCGCCCGCATCAGGGAGCATGGACACGTGTTGGACGAATGGATCACCGCAGTCAAGGCCGAACTCGGCATCGAGCTCGATGTCGACACGGCGGCGCTTCTCGATCTCGCGCGGGATGCGGCGCACGGCGTGGCCCGCCCGGCCGCGCCGCTGACGACCTTCCTGATCGGCTACGCGGCGGGACGGCAGGGCCGGGATGTGAAGGAGCTGTCCGACCGGGCCGCCGCGCTGGCCAGCCGGTGGGCGGCGGAGGCCGCGGAGTCCGGCGGTACGGCCGGTTCCGGCGGCGCCGCGGGATCCGACGCGAAGCCCGCCGAATGACGGTCGGTGAGTGCGGCGGGGAGGCCGACGGCGTGCCGCGGGCGGCATCCGGCGAGGGGCACGGCGACCCGTTCGACGATGCGCTCGCGCTGGCCAACGGCGTCCGCCCGGCCGTGGCGGCCGACGCACGGGCCACCAGCGGCGCCGGAGGCGGCGGGGGCGGCACCCCGCACACCGCCCACCACGCCCGCGCAGCCGCCTCCCATGACCGCGCCACCTGCGAGAACAGCCACTGCGCCGCCCAAGACACGCCTCCCGCGGCGCCGTCGGCCGACCTCCCTTGGCACACCGCCCGCCGGATCGCCGCACACGCCGTACCCGGCCCGCCCCCGCCCACGACCACCGCGCTCGCTGCTGCGCTGGGCCGCATCCTCGCCGCGCCGCTCACCGCGCTCACCGACCTGCCGTCGTTCGACACCGCGGCGATGGACGGCTGGGCGGTCTCCGGCCCCGGGCCCTGGCGCATCGACGGCCCCGCCGACGAGGCCGAGACCGGCCCGCACCCCGGCATCCTCGCCGGCCACGCCCCCATCGAGACGCTCCCCGACGGCCATGCGATCCCGATCGCGACCGGCGCGCGCATCCCGGTCGGCGCCACCGCCGTGCTGCGCAGCGAGCACGGTGAGGTCCGCCGGCTGAGCGACGGCGGGCAGCGGCTGTACGCGCCACGGCCCGCGCCGCCCGGCCAGGACATCCGCCCGCGCGGCCAGGAGTGCCGCCGCGGCGACCGCCTCCTGCCCGCCGGAGCCCTGGTGACCCCCGCCGTCCTCGGTCTGGCCGCGGCCGCGGGCTACGACGAGCTGACCGCCTACCCACGGCCCCGGGCCGAAGTGTTCGTCCTGGGCGATGAGTTGCTGGACGAGGGGCTGCCCCGGGAGGGCCGGATCCGGGACGCGCTCGGGCCGATGCTCGCGCCCTGGCTGCATGCGCTGGGCGTCGAGGCGGCCGTACCGCGCCATCTCGCCGATGACGCCGACACGCTGTACGCGGCCGTCGCGGAGTCCACCGCCGATGTGGTGATCACCACCGGCGGCACCGCGTCGGGCCCGGTCGACCATCTGCACCCCACCCTGCGCCGCCTGGACGCCGAGCTGCTGGTGGACGGCGTGGCGGTACGCCCCGGCCACCCCATGCTGCTCGCCCGGCTCGCCCCGCGGCGGCACCTCGTCGGCCTGCCCGGCAACCCCCTCGCCGCCGTCTCCGGCCTGTGCACGCTCGCCGAGCCGCTGCTGCGTACGCTCGCCGCCCGCCGGCCGGCGGCCCCGTACCGTACGCCGCTGAGCGCCGCCGTCCACGGGCATCCGCAGGACACCCGGCTCGTCCCGGTGGCCTACCGCGACGACGAACACCAGGGCCTGCTGGCGGAGCCGCTGCGCTTCCACGGCCCCGCCATGCTCCGCGGGATCGCCGCCGCCGATGCGCTGGCCGTCGTCCCGCCGGGCGGCGCGGAGCCCGGAGCCGAGCTTGAACTCCTGGAACTTCCCTGGTCAGCGAGTTGGTCAGCGGGCTGGACGCCGGACTCGTCCATGGGCTGGGCGGCACCCGGGGACCCATCCGAACCCACCGGGGGTGCCACGTGAAACTGCCGTCCCAGGACGCCGCGGCGCATGAAGTGCCCGAGGACCGCTCCCACCGGGTGATGCTGCCGCGCCGCGCACCCAAGGCGCCGCTGCGGCAGGTCGCCCGCCGTCTGATGATGGCGCTGCTCGTCCTGCTCGCGACGGTCTTCATCGTCTGGATAGACCGCGACGAGTACCACGACAACGCCGACGGCGCGGTCGACCTGCTCGACTGCTTCTACTACGCGACCGTCACGCTCTCCACCACGGGCTACGGCGATATCGTCCCGTACGGCGACGGCGCGCGGCTGCTGAACATCCTGCTCATCACGCCGCTGCGGGTGATCTTCCTGATCATCCTGGTCGGCACCACACTGGAGGTGCTGACCGAGCGCACCCGCGAGCAGTGGCAACTGAAACGCTGGAGAGACGCCTTGCGCGACCACACCGTCATCGTCGGCTTCGGGACCAAGGGCCGCTCCGCCGTGCAGACCCTCCGTGCGACGGGGCTGAGCCGCGACCGCATCGTCATCGTCGACCCCAGCACCAAGGTGATCGAGGCGGCGGTGTCCGAGGGGTTCGCGGGGGTGGTCGGCGACGCGACCCGCAGCGACGTTCTGATCCGGGCCGAGATCCAGCGCGCGCATCAGGTCGTCATCGCCACCCAGCGCGATGACACCGCCGTGCTGGTCTCGCTGACCGCGCGTCAGCTCAACAAGAAGGCCAACATCGTCGCGGCGGTGCGGGAGGAGGAGAACGCCCCGCTGCTGCGGCAGTCCGGCGCCGACGCCGTGATCACCTCGGCCAGCGCGGCCGGCCGGCTGCTGGGGCTCTCCGTGCACAGCCCCAGCGCGGGCACCGTCATGGAGGATCTGATCCAGCAGGGCAGCGGCCTGGACCTGGTCGAACGCCCGGTGGTCAAGGCCGAGGTCGGCAAGTCCGTACGGGAGACCGACGACCTGGTCGTGTCCGTGCTGCGCGGCCACCGCCTCCTGGGATATGACGATCCGGAGGCCAGCCCGCTGCAGAGCACGGACCGCCTGATCACCATCATCCGCGCGGCGGCGACACCGGAGCAGGACCTCCCCGGCAAGCAGGCCGGAAAGCCGACGCTCCCGGGCACCAGCGTCTCCCCGATGCGCCGGGTGGATGAATAACCGGGCTTCACAGGCGGGTGGGAGGCCGCACGGTGGTAGTCGGCGGCCCCCGCACCGTCGCTCCGTGCACGGACGGCGAGTAGCCTCGCGCCCATGCGAGCGATCACTATCCCGGAGCCCGGTGGCCCCGAAGCACTTGTCTGGGCGGAAGTGCCCGATCCGCTGCCCGCCGAGGGCGAGGTCCTGATCGAGGTCGCGGCCAGCGCCGTGAACCGCGCCGATCTGCTGCAGCGTCAGGGTTTCTACGACCCGCCGCCCGGCTCCTCCCCGTACCCCGGGCTGGAGTGCTCGGGACGGATCACCGCGGTCGGCCCCGGGGTGCACGGCTGGGCCGTCGGTGACGAGGTGTGCGCGCTGCTGGCGGGCGGCGGTTACGCGGAGAAGGTCGCCGTCCCGGCGGGGCAGGTACTGCCGCTGCCGACCGGGCTGGACCTGGTCACCGCCGCCGCACTGCCCGAGGTGACCTGCACGGTCTGGTCGAATGTCTTCATGATCGCGCACCTGCGGCCGGGCGAGACGCTGCTGGTCCACGGCGGTGCCAGCGGTATCGGCACGATGGCGATCCAGCTCGCCAAGGCGGTCGGGGCACGCGTCGCGGTCACCGCGGGCGGCCCGGAAAAGCTGGCCCGTTGCGCCGAGTTGGGTGCGGACATCCTCATCGACTACCGCGAGCAGGACTTCGTCCAGGAGATCCGCAAGGCCACCGACGGCAAGGGCGCGGACGTCATCCTCGACATCATCGGCGCGAAGTACCTGCAGCGGAACGTCAAGGCGCTGGCCGTCAGCGGACGACTGGCGATCATCGGGCTGCAGGGCGGGGTGAAGGCGGAGCTGAACCTCGCCGCGCTGATGGCCAAGCGCGCCGCGATCACCGGCGCCGGGTTGCGCGCCCGCCCGCTGAACGAGAAGGCGGCAATCGTCGCCGCCGTACGCGAGCATGTCTGGCCGCTGATCGGCAACGGCCAGGTCCGGGCGATCGTGGACCGCACGCTCCCGATGGCGGAGGCCGCCGAGGCGCACCGCGTGGTGGATGCGAGTGCACACGTCGGGAAGGTCGTGCTGACGGTCTGAGCCGACGCCACCCCGACCCGTGCGCCGCCCCTCCCGCACGGCCGGCGGCTAACCCCGCCGACAGCCTCGAGATGCCGTGAATCTGATCACATGTGACGCTGAGCAGGTCACCCGACGGCTCGGCACGGGAGGGGCACTGTGGTCGCTCCAGGTTTCCGTTCGCGCATCGCCACCGGTCTGTTGGTCGCCGCCGTCGTCCTGCCCGTCCCGGCGGGGGCCGCCTCCGCTGCGGCCTCGGACCGGCAGGCCACACCGGCCGACCGTCCCCCGAACCGCACCCACCCGGGCGATCCGCCCGACGACTACGCATCCGAAGTGCTCGGCCCCGATCTCTTCGAACCCTACGATTTCGCGGCCGAGGACCATCTGAGCGATCTCTCGCCGGGCGACGGGAAGTCCGGAGCGGGCCGCGGCCACGCAGGCCACCCAGGAGCCCCGGCCGGCCTCCGGGAACTGTCGGATGCCTTCTCCGCTCTGCCTTACGCCCTCGCGGGCCTCCCGCACCGGCCGTCGCACCACCACCGCGGACACGGGCGGTGGCACCGCCTGCATCACCCGTTCGGCCCTGGGTTCGCGCTGCCGGACCTGCCGTACTTCGGCACCTACCGCGGCGACGGAGATGTGCCGCGGTCCGGCGGCCCCAGGTCGGGCCGGCCGGCGAGCGGGCGGGACACCGATCGTGCGCACCCCCGGCCCCGGCGGCACGCCCCGTCGCCGAAGCGCCATACGCGTTCAGCGTCCGAATCCCGTGCCGACACCTCCGTGGCACGGCCCTCGCCGCCGCACCGCGACAAGAGCACGAAGCGGCGCAGCGAACGGCGCAGTGAGCACCGGTACGAGGCGCTGCCGCCGGTCCCGACGCCGACCGCTGGAGGGAAGGCGGCCCCCGAGCCGGGACGCACGGACGACGAGTCGACCGCGACGGCGCGCCCGTACGCGCTGGAAGCTCCGCAGGCACCGGTCGAGCGGGTCCTTCCGATGGGCGCCGGCCTCGCCCTGACCGGCCTGGGCCTCGCCTTTCTCGGCCTACGGCTGCGTCGAGGCTGACCTGCCTGTTTCACGTGAAACAGGGCACCGGCCCGGCGCTCGGTTTCACGTGAAACGGAGCACCGGCACTACCGGTTTCACGTGAAACAGAGCACTGATGCCGACGTTTCACGTGAAACCGAGGGAATCCGTTGTTTCACGTGAAACAACGGCCGTCGGATCCGTCCGGAATGGTGGATCACCTTCTCCCGGGGGCACCACCGTTCATAAGCCCTCGTACGAGAGAATGGCGGCATGGATATGCCGATGAACGAACGGTCGCAGGAGAACCCGCACGTCCTGGTTGTCGGCCCGGACGGCATGGCCCTCGGCGGTGCCGCCTCCGGCGGCGGGGACGACGGCGAGGAGCCCCGCGAGGTCCCGGTGACGGACATGGTCGAACAGCCTGCGAAGGTCATGCGCATCGGCAGCATGATCAAGCAGCTGCTGGAAGAGGTGAAGGCCGCTCCTCTGGACGAGGCAAGCCGGGTCCGGCTCAAGGAGATCCACTCCAGCTCGGTCAAGGAGCTGGAGGACGGTCTGGCGCCCGAGCTGGTCGAGGAGCTGGAGCGGCTGTCGCTGCCGTTCACCGATGAGTCGGTGCCGACGGAGGCGGAGCTGCGCATCGCTCAGGCTCAGCTGGTGGGCTGGCTGGAGGGACTCTTCCACGGCATTCAAACCGCACTGTTCGCTCAGCAGATGGCCGCTCGCGCCCAGCTGGAGCAGATGCGCCGTGCGCTGCCGCCCGGCATGGCTCCGGTCGACAGCGATGAAGGCCAGTCCGGTCACGGCGGTGCCCGCTCGGGCCCGTACCTCTAAGACCCGGCCCGTTCCTCGTAGCGGCCCGGCAGGCCAGAGCAGAAGGGGCCGGCACGCGAACTGCGTGCCGGCCCTCTTTGCTGCGTGTGCCCGATTTAGTAGTGCCCGGTCGAGATGGTCAGCTCGATCGTCTCGCCGCTCTTCGGGTCCCATCGGTCGAAGCCTCCCGGCTTCGTCGCGATGACCGTGTTCTTGGCGGTGTACCCGCGGTTCTCCTCCGTGACCTTGTACTTCCAGCCCGCCGCGTTGAGGCAGGCCTTCACCGAGTCCAGGTTCTTGTAGGTGAGGAACGGGAAGTAGATCTTGGACGGCTCGCTGTAGGGCTTCGACGGGTTCGTGCAGTCGGAGGTCGAGACCGTCCGCGTCTTGTCCTCGGGCATGACGCTCTGGGTGGGCGACGCCGAGTAGGAGTAGCTCGACGTCGGATCGGTGTCCGGGTCGTCGCTGCTGCCGCCGGCGCTGAGCCCGATACCGATGGCTATTGCGGTGACCACGACCACGCCGACTATCGCCGAGACGACGATCACCGGGGTGTTGTTCTTGCGCGGCGCGGGGCTGCCGGTCGTCGGCATCGAGGCCGTCACGGGCGGCGGGGTGTACGGCGGCGGGGCCTGGAAGCCACCGGCGTTGAACGGCGCGGGGGCCGGGCCGGGCGCCGGGGTCGGGTAGGCATTGTTCGGCGGCGGGGGCGTCTGGGGCCCGAACCCGGCCGCCTGCGTCGGCTGGTAGGGCTGCTGGACGCTCGGCGGGGCCGGGGTCTGCGGATTGCCGGACGCCGTGGGGAACACGGCGGAGGACACCGACGAGCCGCTGGTGCGCGCCCGCGGACCCTCGCCGATGATCAGCGGCGTCGCGCCGGACTGTCCGGACCCGGCGATCCGCAGGCACTCGTCCCGCATCGCCTCGGCGGTCGGGAAGCGTTCGTTGGGGTTCTTCTTCAGCGCGCGGGCGACCAGCGCGTCCACGGCCGGCGGCAGCGAGCGGTTGATGCTCGACGGGACCGGCGGCTCTTCCTGGACATGGGCGTACGCGATGGCGAGCGGGGAGTCCGCGTCGAACGGCAGCTGGCCGGTCAGCAGCTCGAAGAGCATGATGCCGACGGAGTAGAGGTCGGAGCGGGCGTCCACACCGCGGCCCAGCGCCTGCTCGGGCGAGAGGTACTGCGGGGTACCGACGACCATGCCGGTCTGCGTCATGGACGTCACGCCGGACTGCATGGCGCGGGCGATACCGAAGTCCATGACCTTGACGACGTTCCGCTTGTTCAGCATCACGTTGCCGGGCTTGATGTCGCGGTGGACCAGGCCCATCTCATGGCTGACTTCGAGCGCGGCCAGCACATCGGCCGTGATCTTCAGGGCTTTTTCCGTCGGCATCGCGCCATGCTGGGCGATGTCGTTGTCCAGGTCGGAGCGCAGCGGCTGGCCCGCGACGTACTCCATGACGATGTACGGCACCATCGCGCCGTCGAGCTCGTCCTCGCCGGAGTCGAAGACCGAAACGATATTGGTGTGCGTGAGCTTCGCCACGGACTGCGCCTCGCGGCGGAAGCGCTCGCGGAAGGCCTGCTCACGACCGAGTTCGGTGTGCAGGGTCTTGATCGCGACCTCGCGGTCCAGCACGCTGTCGTAGGCGAGGTGCACGGACGCCATGCCGCCCGCCCCGAGAAGATCACGAAGCTGGTAACGTCCTCCGCCGACCGAACGGCCCTCGAATTGGCCCTGAGCGCCGTCCTGGCTCATCGTTCCGCTTCCCCCTAGGCGCACGGCCCACTACCCGCACGTGTAGCGATCAAAATCTGGAATTCCGCAGCCAAGTCTGCCCCAGGCCTCGGACACGTCAAGCCGTGTGCCCGTTCCGTGACCAGATGTGCAAGATCCCGTCACGGCACTGAGACGATCTGCACCCTCGATCACCCCGGGTGAACTTGCGATATCAGGCATTCGGCGGGTTTGATGGCCGGTCCACGGCGGACCGGCGGGTGCCGCGGAGCCTGTAGCGTGCTCTAGCGAAGACCGATGACCTTACCGCTTTCATGCGGATCGATTCGACGGCGAGGACCGATGGCACCGACGCAGAGCCCCCAGGGCCCGTCCGACCATGAGGCCACCGGCTCCCATATCCCCGACGCACCGGAGATGTGGGGCAACGGCGGGCTGGTCGGCGACGGCCGCTACCGGCTCACGCGGCGGCTCGGCCGCGGCGGCATGGCAGAGGTATTCGCGGCGGAGGACGTACGCCTCGGCCGTACCGTCGCCGTGAAGCTGCTGCGCGCAGACCTTGCCGAGGACCCGGTGTCCAAGGCCCGCTTCACGCGTGAGGCGCAGTCCGTGGCCGGGCTGAACCACCACGCGGTGGTGGCGGTCTACGACTCCGGCGAGGACCTGGTCGGCGGCAACACCGTGCCGTACATCGTGATGGAGCTGGTCGAGGGCCGCACCATCCGCGATCTGCTGCTCAACGCCGACGCCCCGCCGCCGGACCAGGCGCTGATCATCGTCTCCGGGGTGCTGGAGGCGCTGGCCTACAGCCACCAGCACGGCATCGTGCACCGTGACATCAAGCCCGCGAACGTGATCATCACGAACAGCGGCGCCGTCAAGGTCATGGACTTCGGTATCGCCCGCGCCCTGCACGGCGCGCAGTCCACGATGACCCAGACCGGCATGGTCATGGGTACGCCCCAGTACCTCTCCCCCGAGCAGGCCCTCGGCAAGACCGTCGACACCCGCTCCGACCTCTACGCCACCGGCTGCCTGCTGTACGAACTCCTCACGCTGCGGCCGCCGTTCACCGGCGAGACCCCGCTCTCGGTGGTCTACCAGCACGTGCAGGACATGCCGGTACCGGCCTCCGAGGTCGCCGACGTGCCGCCGGAGCTGGACGGCCTGGTCATGCGTTCGCTGGCCAAGGACCCCGACGACCGGTTCCAGACCGCCGAGGAGATGCGCGGCCTGGTCCAGTACTCGCTGCAGATGCTGCAGGAGCAGGGCGGGCACACCGGCACCTGGAACACCGGCCCGGTCGCGCTGCACGAGGGCGGTCACACCCCGTCCATGGGCAACGCCGCCACCACCGCGCTGCCGCACCCCGACGCCGGCCAGACCACGGCCCAGCCGATCCTGTCGTCCCGCATGCGCGAGGACGACGGCGGTTTCGAGGGCGGGCACCGCCCGGCCAAGGGCGGCCGCGGCAAGATCTGGCTGATCGCGGCGCTCGCGGTGATCGCCATCGCGGCGGGTGTGGCCTTCGCGATGCAGAACACCAAGGGTTCGGACAACAAGCGCGAGACGCCCACCACGCAGTCCCCGTCGCCTTCGAAGGACGAGAAGACCACCGAGCCGCCGACGGAGGATCCCACCACTCCGCAGACCGAGCCCGGCGGCACGGGCGGCGACGGCGGTACGTACACCCAGCCGGAGACGCAGGAGCCGACCACGGAGCCGACGACTCAGGAGCCCACCACGGAGCCGCCCACGACCAGCGAGCCGACGACCGAGCCGCCCACCGAGACCGTCGGCGGCACGGACGACGGCGGGACCACGGACGGCGGGCCGACGGACGGCGGCACCACGG
The DNA here is from genome assembly GCF_053595675.1 of Streptomyces sp. NPDC002446. Lineage (NCBI taxonomy): Bacteria > Bacillati > Actinomycetota > Actinomycetes > Kitasatosporales > Streptomycetaceae > Streptomyces > Streptomyces sp. NPDC002446. Next base: position 165,296 of record NZ_JBSFYC010000003.1, read on the forward strand.
ACGGCGGCACCACCGACGCCGGAACGAGCGCCGGCGCGGACGGCGGGACCACCAGCAGCGGCACGGACGCCGGCGCCTCGCTGGGTAGCACCGGCTGATACGGGCGCGCCGCCCGCCTCAGCGGGTGAACGCGTCCCGTACGGCGCGGTATTCGCGAGTCCACCACACGGCCAGTGCGGCCGCCGCCGGGAACTGCGGGTCGGTGCGGCGGTCGCCGAGCTGGTAGCGCCAGGTGAGCATCCAGAAGTCGTTCAGCCGCTCCCACCACACCCGGTGGACGGCCGCGGCCAGCTCCTCGGCGTCGGCCCCGCACGCGCTGCGGTAGGCACCCGCGTACGCCGCGACCTTGGCCAGGTCCAGGGTGCCGCAGGGCCGTACGAAGAAGATCGCGGCGGCGCGGACCGCCTCCTCGGCGCGCGGTTGGACGCTCAGCCGGTCCCAGTCGACGATCGCGGTCGGTTCCGCGCCGCGGTAGAGCACATTGAGCGGGTGGAAGTCGCCGTGCACCCAGCCGGCGGCGGGTTCCGTGCCGGGGGCCGGGCGGCGGTGCACCTGGCGTTCCAGCAGGGTCCGGCGTTCCAGCAGGCGGTGCTCGGCGAGCTCGTCGAAGCTGGTGCGCGGGCGGGCGCTGCGGGCCAGCGCCAGCAGCTCGTCGATCATCTCGAAGGTCCGCGCGGGGTCGGCGCCGGCGTCCGCGCAGGGCGGCCGCGGAGGGTGCGGTTCGTCCGCCATGACCTGCCCCAGCGCGGTGTGGACGAGCCCCAGCAGGGCGCCGAGCCGGCGGGACTGGCCGCAGGTCAGCGCGGCTCCGGTGAGGTGGCGGCCCTCGATCCAGGGGTGCAGGGCGTAGCAGCGGCCGTCCAGGACGGTGACCGTGCGGCCGTCCGCGTCGGCGACGGCGGGGGCGACCGGCAGGCCGAGCGCGGCGAGCCGGCGGGTGGCGCGGTGCTGGCGGGTGATGGCGGCCTGGTCGCCGTCCAGGTGGTGCTTGAGGAAGTAGCGGCCGCGGGTGGTGGCGAGGAAGTAGCCGTGGTTGAGCAGGCCTTCGGCGACGGGCTCGCAGGACAGCGGCGCGCCGGCGCCGGTGTAGTGGCGGAGCAGGGATCCGAGGGTGTCTCTGGCGGGCGTCGCCGCCGCCCGGACTACAGATGAGCGCAGCACGCGCCAGATGTTAGATCAACTGCACCCGTCGGAGTGGCTGTGGCGGAAGGCCTTACGCAGAGTGCGCAGGGCAGAAGACGGGCACATCCGTGAGGTGGTGCAGGGTCACGAACTCCGGCTCGATGCGCAGAAAGACCGGGTCGAAGGGCACGCCGTCGGCCAGCCGCGGGGTGGGGCCGAAGCGCTCGCGTTCGGCGGGCGTCGGGTCGACCACCCGGGCGGTGCCGGTGAACTGGACGGACCAGGTGTCGGTCGCACCGCTGTTGATGTTGTCGGCCTCGTACGCGACCACACTGCCGTCCAGCGCCCGGTGGTAGTCGTAGCCGCGGTGCAGCCGGAGCATCAGCCGGCCGTCGTCCAGGACGAGATGCCGGGTGACGGTGGTGAACGGCAGCGCCCGCCGACTGGCCGAGACCCGCCCGTAGGGGGTGCGGCCGAGCAGCTCGATGGCACGGTAGTCGTCGGTGGGCATGGCCCCACCTTGCCGTTCGGGCCGGGCCGGCCAGTAGGGCCCAGCAGCCCGAGGAAACGGGACGATGGTCCCGAAATGTCATGAGCCGGGCGGCGGCCTTCGGGTGCCCGCTACCGGGTCAGTGCCGCTCGGCCTGCCGCCGCGCGACATATGCGGCGGCCTGGGAGCGGCGCTCCATGCCGAGCTTGGACAGCAGGCTGGAGACATAGTTCTTGATCGTCTTCTCCGCGAGGTGCAGCCGCTCGCCGATCGCGCGGTTGGTCATCCCCTCGCCGATCAGATCGAGGATCTTGCGCTCCTGCTCGGTCAGGCTCGCCAGCCGGTCGTCGCCCTTGGCGGCGCTGCCGTCGCGCAGCCGCTCCAGGACCCGGGCGGTGGCCACGGGATCGAGCAGCGACTTGCCCGCCGCCACATCACGTACCGCGGAGAGCAGCTCATTGCCCCGAATGGCCTTGAGGACATAACCGGATGCACCGGCCATAATTGCATCAAAAAGGGCTTCGTCGTCCGCGAAAGAGGTGAGCATCAGGCATTTGATGTCCTCGTCCTGTGACCGGATCTCGCGGCAGACCTCGACACCGCTGCCGTCCGGCAGCCGGACGTCGAGCACCGCCACGTCGGGACGCGTCGCCGGGATCCTGACCAGGGCGTCTGCGGCGGTGCCGGCCTCGCCGACCACCTCGATGTCCTCTTCGGTAGCGAGCATTTCGTGGACGCCGCGTCGGACGACCTCATGATCATCGAGCAGGAATACCGTGATTTTTCCGTCTTCGCGCACCAACCCAGTCTCACACATCAAGTCTTCCCGTGCTCTAGGTCACCGATATAACGTGCCGTTGTCCCGGCGGCCTGCAACGCTGTGACCAGGAGTTGTTCCAAGCCTTCGCGATTTACTTGGAAATCCAAGCAAAATCGCAGGTCAGCGCCGTTTCCACTTCGGCTTTGACAATGGGTAACGTGCAATGAGCAGGCCACCTTCCGGGAGCTTTGTTCCACCCGGATCCGGCCGCGTTCGCACACACCCCGTGCGCCGTATCGGATACCGGGTGAGCCGCAATACGGCCACCGGCGGACCCCGGGGGCCGGACAGACGGAGGAGCAGCACGTGACCGTGGAAGGCACTGCGCAGCGGAAGAACGCCCGCAGCAGCAAGCGCACCACCGCCAAGAAGGCGGCGCCGGCAACGAAGGCGTCCCCGGCCAAGGCCCGCACGACCGGCCGGCCCGAGCAGGCGGAGCAGGATGAGCTCGTACAACTGCTGACCCCCGAAGGGAAGCGGGTCGAGCACCCGGACTACTCGATCGACCTGTCCCCCGAGGAACTGCGCGGGCTCTACCGCGACATGGTGCTGACGCGGAAGTTCGACGCCGAGGCGACCACTCTCCAGCGCCAGGGCGAACTGGGCCTGTGGGCCTCGCTGCTGGGCCAGGAGGCGGCCCAGATCGGCTCCGGCCGCGCGCTGCGCGACGACGACTACGTCTTCCCGACCTACCGCGAGCACGGTGTGGCGTGGTGCCGCGGCGTCGACCCGACGAACCTGCTGGGCATGTTCCGCGGGGTCAACCACGGCGGCTGGGATCCCAACAGCAACAACTTCCACCTCTACACCATCGTCATCGGTTCGCAGACCCTGCATGCGACCGGCTATGCGATGGGGGTGCAGAAGGACGGCGCGGATTCCGCGGTGATCGCGTACTTCGGTGACGGCGCCTCCAGCCAGGGAGACGTCGCGGAATCCTTCACCTTCTCCGCGGTCTACAACGCCCCGGTCGTGTTCTTCTGCCAGAACAACCAGTGGGCGATTTCCGAGCCCACCGAGCGGCAGACCCGGGTACCGCTCTACCAGCGCGCCCGCGGCTTCGGATTCCCCGGCGTACGGGTCGACGGCAATGACGTACTGGCCTGTCTCGCGGTGACCAAGGCGGCGCTGGAGCGGGCGCGGACCGGCCAGGGCCCGATGCTGATCGAGGCGTTCACCTACCGCATGGGTGCGCACACCACCTCCGACGACCCGACGCGGTACCGCGCGGACGAGGAGCGGGCGGCCTGGGAGGCCAAGGACCCGATCCGCCGGCTGCGGACGTATCTGCAGGACGAGGGCCTGGTGGACGAGGCCTACCTCGCGTCGATCGACGAGGAGAGCGAGGCCCTGGGCAAGCGGGTCCGCGAGGTCGTACGCGCCATGCCGGACCCGGACCACATGGCGATCTTCGAGAATGTCTATGCCGACGGGCATGCGCTCGTCGATGAGGAGCGCGCGCAGTTCGCCGCGTACCAGGCGTCGTTCGCCGATGCCGAGACCGTCGCGGAGGGGAACTGACCATGACCGTCTTCGAGAAGATCACCATCGCCAAGGCGATCAACGAGTCGCTCCGCGCCTCCATGGAGGCCGACCCCAAGGTCCTCGTCATGGGCGAGGACGTCGGCAAGCTCGGCGGCGTCTTCCGCGTCACCGACGGCCTCCAGAAGGACTTCGGCGAGGACCGGGTGATCGACACCCCGCTCGCGGAGTCCGGCATCGTCGGCACCGCGATCGGCCTGGCGCTGCGCGGCTACCGCCCGGTCGTCGAGATCCAGTTCGACGGCTTCGTCTTCCCCGCCTACGACCAGATCGTCACCCAGCTCGCCAAGATGCACGCCCGCGCGCTGGGCAAGGTCAAGGTGCCGGTCGTCATCCGCATCCCGTACGCGGGCGGAATCGGCGCGGTCGAGCACCACTCCGAGTCCCCCGAGGCGCTCTTCGCGCATGTCGCGGGCCTCAAGATCGTCTCCCCCTCGAACTCCTCCGACGCCTACTGGATGCTCCAGCAGGCCATCGCGGGCGACGACCCGGTCATCTACTTCGAACCCAAGCGCCGCTACCACGACAAGTCGCGGCTGGACACGGAATCGATCCCCGACCCGCTGCACAAGGCCCGGATCGCCCAGAGCGGTTCCGACCTCACACTGGCCGCCTACGGCCCGATGGTGAAGGTCTGCCTGGACGCCGCCAAGGTCGCGGCCGAGGAGGGCAAGTCGGTCGAGGTCGTCGACCTGCGCTCGCTGTCCCCGATCGACTTCGACACCGTGCAGGCGTCGGTGGAGAAGACGGGCCGGCTGGTCGTCGTCCACGAGGCTCCGACGTTCTTCGGCCCCGGTGCGGAGATCGCCGCCCGGATCACCGAGCGGAGCTTCTACCACCTGGAGGCTCCGGTCCTGCGGGTCGGCGGCTTCCACTCCCCGTACCCGCCCTCCCGGCTGGAGGACGAGTACCTTCCGGGACTGGACCGGGTGCTCGACGCCGTCGACCGTGCGTTGGCGTACTGAGGGTTTGAGGAGAGTTCGTGACCATGACTGCAGGTACCGCCAACGCCCAGCGCTTCCGCGAGTTCAAGATGCCCGACGTGGGCGAGGGGCTCACCGAGGCAGAGATCCTCAAGTGGTACGTCCAGCCCGGCGACACCGTCACCGACGGCCAGGTCGTCTGTGAGGTCGAGACCGCCAAGGCCGCCGTCGAACTGCCCATCCCCTACGACGGGGTGGTGCACGAGTTGCGCTTCGGCGAGGGCGTCACCGTCGACGTCGGCACCGTGATCATCTCCGTGGACACCGATCCCGGAGCCGGACCCGCCGGGGCGCCGGCCGCGCAGGGCGCGGAGCAGACCGCCGCCGTGTCCGACGAGGAGGACGCCGAGCCGCAGGGCCGCCAGGCAGTGCTGGTCGGCTACGGCGCCGCGCCGTCCTCGACCAAGCGCCGGGCCCGCAAGCCGCAGCCCGGTGTGCCGGCCCAGCCGGAGCCGGTGACCGCCGCACTCCAGGCGGAGCTGAACGGGCGCACCGCACCGGCGCCGGTCGCCGTCCCGGTGGCTCCGGCCGTCCCCGCCGCTCCGGCCGCGAGCCCCGCGCCCGCCGCCTCCGCCGGCCGGCCGCTGGCCAAGCCCCCGGTGCGCAAGCTCGCCAAGGACCTCGGCATCGACCTGGCGACCATCGTGCCGACCGGGCCGGACGGGATCATCACCCGCGAGGACGTGCATGCGGCCGCCGCCCCGGCCCCGGCTCCGGCCGAGATCCCCGTGCCGACGGCCGTGGCCCCGGCCGAGCCCGCCATCGTCGACGCCGCCGCCCGCGAGCGCCGGGTACCGGTCAAGGGCGTACGCAAGGCCACCGCACAGGCGATGGTCGCCAGTGCCTTCACCGCGCCGCATGTCACGGAGTTCATCACCGTCGACGTGACCCGGACGATGAAGCTCGTCCAGGAGCTGAAGCAGGACCCGGACATGGCGGGGCTGCGGGTCAACCCCCTGCTGCTCGTCGCCAAGGCTCTGCTGGTCGCCATCAAGCGCCACCCGGAGGTCAACGCGTCCTGGGACGAGGCGAATCAGGAGATCGTCTACAAGGACTACGTCAACCTCGGGATCGCGGCGGCCACGCCGCGCGGGCTGATCGTCCCGAACATCAAGGACGCCGCCGCCAAGACGCTGCCGCAACTCGCCGCGGAGCTGGGCGATCTGGTGGCCACCGCCCGCGAGGGCAAGACCTCCCCGGCGGCGATGACCGGCGGCACGGTCACCATCACCAACGTCGGCGTCTTCGGCGTCGACACCGGTACGCCGATCCTCAACCCGGGAGAGTCGGCGATCCTCGCCTTCGGTGCGGTCAAGCTTCAGCCGTGGGTCCACAAGGGCAAGGTGAAGGCCCGGCAGGTCACCACCCTCGCGCTGTCCTTCGACCACCGGCTGATCGACGGTGAACTGGGCTCCAAGCTGCTCGCGGATGTCGCGGCGGTGCTGGAGCGGCCGAAGCGGCTGATCACCTGGGGGTGATCCGGGATTGCGGGGCCGGCCGGCTCCAGGCGCCGTTTCACGTGAAACAACGCCTGGAGCCGGCGCGGTTTCACGTGAAACGGTGCCCGCGGCCGGCTGCTGTGACAGGGGGCAGGTCAGCCCCGGATGAGCTCCACCGCGCGGCTGAAGTGCGCCACCGGCCCGGTCGGACCGGTCTCGTCGACGTGTGCGGCGCCGCGGGTCAGTGCGATACCCGCCCACAGGCCGGCGACGATCAATGCCAGTACGACGGTGTTCCGCGTCCGGCGGCCGGCGTTCGTCCTGGGCTGCATGGTCAACTCCCCTTGAGTGTCGGAGCCTCCCCGGCTCCATGCCTCTATTCACCCATGGGATTCGGGCCGATCCGTACGCGCCAGGTACGGACTCGCGTCAGCCTTTAGGTGGACCCTACGTCCCCCTCTGGTCCCCCCTTCCCGGCGGAAGCGGGCCCGACGGCGACAAAGGGTTTGCCGCCGTCGGCCGCGCTGTCTACGGTCGGCGAAATGACCAGCGACATGATCATCCGGCGTTATCGGGACTCTGACCAGGATGTTGTCACCGACCTGTGGTCGCGGGCGGTGCGGCAGGCGCACCCGTTCATCGAGGGGGAGGGCACGGGTGAGCGGGCCCGGATCCTTCGCGAGGTGTACCTCGTCGAGGCGGAGAACTGGGTCGCCGAGCGTGCCGGCACAGTCGTCGGCCTGCTCGGGCTCCTGCCGGACGGGCGCGCGGAGAGCGCGGAGGACGGGGCCGGCGCTGAGGTCGGCGGACTGTTCGTGGCTCCGGAGGTCCAAGGGGGCGGCATCGGGCGGCAGTTGCTCGAACATGCGGCGGCGCGGCACGGTGCACTGACCCTGGAGGTCTTCGAGGAGAACGCCCGCGCCCGCCGGTTCTATGCGGACCTCGGCTTCACCGAGCGAGGGCGGCGGCGGGACGAGGCGACCGGCCATCCGCTGATAGCCCTGGAGCGGGCCGCGCCGCTGAGATCGGTGGGGTGGCTGCATCTGCGCGAGGGACGGCTGCTGAGCGTACGGACCCGGGGGAACGACACGTTCTACCTCCCGGGCGGGAAGTACGAGCCCGGGGAGACCGCCCGCGAGGCGCTGTCGCGTGAGCTCTCCGAAGAGCTCGGGCTGACGGTGCCCGCCGAGGAGCTGACGGAGGCGTTCGTCATCCATGACGTTGCGCACGGCAAAAACGGCCGCCGACTGCATATGACCTGCTTCACCGGCGGGCCCCAGGACATCGAGCCGGCCCCGGGCCGGGAGATCGCCGAGTACGCCTGGTTCGACCGGCGGGAGGCGCGCGAGCGCTGCGCTCCGGCCCACTCGCAGGTGGTGGACCGGCTGATCGCGCAGGGGCGGATGCCGCACTGAAAAACCCGGGGCCCGCCCCCGCCGCCCGGCCCGCCCCCGGGTGCCGAGCGGGCCCCATTGGTGCCTCTACCTGGACAAACAGTCCCGTGATCGTCCGCATCGCGGAACCGAGTGTCGGACGCATACCTGTTGTATCTATCCTGTGCGCATGCCCTCCGCGTCCCTCCCCACCGCCCCCGCCAGAGAGCCCGCCGTCAAGCAGCCGCCCGCCGCCGAGCGGGTCTATGCGCACATCAAGGACGCCGTCCTGGACCGCCGCTACGAGGGCGGGATGCTGCTCACCGAGGGCGAGCTGGCCGACGCCGTGGGCGTCTCGCGGACCCCGGTGCGCGAGGCGCTGCTGCGGCTGGAGGTCGAGGGGCTGATCAAGCTCTACCCGAAGAAGGGCGCGCTGGTGCTGCCGGTCTCCGCGCAGGAGATCGCCGATGTCGTCGAGACCCGGCTGCTGGTGGAGAAGCACGCCGCGGCCAAGGCGGTGCCCGCGGGCGAGTCGCTGATCGGTGAGCTGACCGAGCTGCTGGAGACCATGCGGGAGCAGGCCGCGGCCGGCGATCTGGCGGCCGTCTCCGTCACCGACCGCGCCTTCCACGCCGCGATCGTGCGCAACGCCGGCAACCAGATCCTGGACCGGCTCTACGAGCAGCTGCGCGACCGCCAGCTGCGGATGGGCGTCGCGGTGATGCATGCCCACCCCGACCGGATCGCCAAGAACATCGTCGAGCACGCGGAGATCCTGGAGGCGCTGCGCGCCGGTGACGCGGACGCCGCGACCGACGCCGTGCACCGCCACGTCAGCTGGGTCCGCAACCTCGCGCAGGGGGATGTGCGATGAGCGGTGGCACCGGAGGACCGGAGAGCGCCGACGGCTCCGGCATAGGCGGTGGCCCCGCCCGTCCGTTGCTCACGGACCCGCCCGGCGGCCGTAAGGCCATGGCCGTCTGGGGCATCGGCGTCGCGGTCTACTTCGTCGCGATCACCTACCGTACGAGCCTCGGTGTGGCCGGCCTGGACGCCGCCGAGCGCTTCCACATCAACGCCTCGGCGCTGTCGACGTTCTCCATCCTCCAGTTGCTGGTCTACGCGGGGATGCAGATACCCGTCGGCCTGATGGTCGACCGGCTCGGCGCCAAGAAGGTGCTGACCCTCGGAGTGGTGCTCTACACCGTCGGCCAGTTGGGCTTTGCGCTCTCCGCGTCGTACCCGATGGCGCTCGGCTCGCGTGCGCTGCTCGGCTGCGGTGATGCGATGACCTTCATCAGCGTGCTGCGGCTGGGCTCCCGCTGGTTCCCGGCCCGCCGGGGCCCGATGATCGCGCAGATCGCCGCGCTGGTCGGCATGGCGGGCAACCTCGTCTCCACGCTCGTCCTCGCCCGCTTCCTGCACACCTTCGGCTGGACCCCGACCTTCGCCTCCAGCGCGGCCGGCGGCATCGTCGTCCTGACCTTGCTGCTGCTCTTCCTCAAGGACCACCCCGAGGGCTTCGAGCCCCCGCCGCCGCCCGCCGAGCACACCGGCGCCGGGTTCGTGCGGCGGCAGATCGCGGACGCCTGGCGCGAGCCCGGCACCCGGCTCGGCATGTGGGTGCACTTCACCACCCAGTTCCCCGCGATGGTCTTCCTGCTGCTGTGGGGCCTGCCGTTCCTCGTCGAGGCGCAGGGACTGTCCCGCGGCACCGCCGGCGAGCTGCTCACCCTCGTGGTGCTCTCCAACATGGCGGTGGGGCTGGTCTACGGACAGGTCATCGCCCGCCACCACGCGGCCCGTACGCCGCTGGCCCTGGGCACTGTTGGCGCCACCGCTCTGATGTGGGTGATCGTGCTGTCCTGGCCGGGCGACCATGCGCCGATGTGGCTGCTGATCGCGCTGTGCGCGGTGCTCGGGGCCTGCGGCCCGGCTTCGATGATCGGCTTCGACTTCGCCCGGCCCGCCAACCCGCCCGAGCGCCAGGGCACCGCGTCCGGCATCGTCAACATGGGCGGGTTCACCGCATCGATGACGACGCTGTTCGCCGTCGGTGTCCTGCTCGACGTCACCGGCGACAACTACCGGATCGCCCTCGCCTCGATCTTCGTGCTGGAGGTGGTGGGCGTCGTCCAGATCCTCCGGCTGCGCGGCAGCGCGGCGCAGCGCGAGCGGGAACGGCTGGTGGTCAGCCGGGTCGAGGTGGTCCACGTGCCGGCGTGAGGCGTTGGCGGGGGCTGTTTCACGTGAAACATCGCCGCCGGGGCGCCCCCGCCCGTCTTCCGGCCTCCGCTACGGCGTGACCGCGAAGTTGTCGAGGATCGCCTGGGCCAGCTCGGCGTCGCCGTCTATCTTGATCTGCTCGGCGACGGCCGCCGGGCGGACCCGGCCGCAGGCCAGCTGGTGGAAGGTGTCCCAGTCCAGGGCGAGAGTCACGGTCGGGCCGAGCGAGACGCTGCCGTCGATCGTGGCGTTGCCTTCGGCATCGATGCGCACCGTACGCAGAAACTCCAGCGGTCCGCTGACGTCGAAGACCACCGCCGAATCGGCGGGCGCCTGCGCCCTCTTGGCGACGACGCCGGGCAGTACCTTCACCAGCAGATCGCGGGTGATGTGCGCGCCGGGGGAGTCGAGGTTGCCGGGCTTGCCGAGCGCCCGGCGCAGGTCCTGCTCATGGACCCAGACGTCGAACGTCCGCTGTTGCAGCACGAATTCCAGCGAACGTTCCTCGCCGAGCGGGCTGCGCACCACGGCGTCCGGCTGGCGGGACTCGTTGCGCAGCTGCCGGGAACGGCGGATCACGGTGTATTCGAGCTCGCTGACCATCTCCGGCCCGGTGTGGTGCCGGCGGACGTCGACCTGTACCTCCATACGGCGCGCCGACTCGCTGCGCACGTGGTAGAGGTCGCGCGGCAGTGTGTGGATCGGCCGCGGGTCGCCCAGCATTTCGCATTCCAGGCCGATGATGTGGGAGACCACATCGCGAACGGACCATCCTGGGAGGCACGTCGCCCTGTTCCACTCGCCTTCGACGAGCGGCGTCACCAGCTCGGTTATCGCTTCTATGGAGTGAGTCCAGGCATCGATGGAGGACTGAAGGCTGGGATGGACGGTCACGGGACCCCTCGGACGGTTCGTACGCGGGCTGCTGTCTGGCAGTTAAGTTACGCTGCGCACGGGCACCCCGGCAGTGCTTTCGGGTGACCATCGTAGGCCGATGTGTCACAGCCGTTGAGGGCTGCGGCGCACGGTTTCGGCACCGGCTCCATGGTCCCGGCGGTGCTCTTGCTCCTCAGTCGTCCCCGCGCTCCCGCTCAGCCAGCCGGATCACGCAGACCGCGATGGCGATCAGCAGCGGCGGATCCGCGTCGTCCCGTACGACATTGACCGCATATGTGTCGCGCACCGTCAGCCAGCGCCGCGAGACCTCGGCGAGCAGCTCGCCGTCGTACTCGATCGCGAATTCCCGGTCGAGGATCTTGCCGCTGACATCGAGCTGGGTGCCGTCCACCAGCTCGACGCGGTAGTGGTTGCGCAGCAGCGAGAGCCGCTTGCGTCTGATCGTGGCCAGCGGCGCGTCGTCCCGCTCGATCGTCATGGTGTCGCGCAAGGCCAGCATCTTCTTGCGGATGGTGATCAGCACCCGCCGCTCGGGGTCCTTCAGCTCGAAGGTCTCCCGCAGCCGCAGCGCCTTCCCGTCCACGAGGAACGCATGGTGCCCGTGCTCGTCCTCGATCCAGTAGTCGTCGCCGATGCCGAAGATCCGGTCGCGTACGAGGTACTTGCGGGAGTGCGGGGGCCGTCCGCCAGGGGATTGGTGCATGGCTGACGTTTTCCCCGGCGCCCCTGCGGAATGCGCACGCACCGGAGTGACGTTGAATGTCCACATGGCTTCACGCGCACGTGTCAGGGCTCCCGAGCTGATCGGCAAGGGCGGCTGGCTGAACACCGGTAACAAGGACCTGACCCTCTCCGACCTGCGAGGACGCATTGTCGTCCTGGATTTCTGGACGTTCTGCTGTGTGAACTGTCTGCATGTCCTGGACGAGTTGCGGGAGCTGGAGGAGCGGCACCGCGACACCGTCGTCATCGTCGGGGTGCACTCCCCGAAATTCGTGCACGAGGCCGAGCACCAGGCGGTCGTAGACGCCGTCGAGCGCTACGGCGTCGAGCACCCGGTGCTGGACGACCCCGAGCTCGCCACCTGGAAGCAGTACGCGGTCCGCGCCTGGCCGACGCTGGTGGTGATCGACCCCGAGGGGTATGTCGTCGCACAGCACGCCGGCGAGGGCCATGCGCACGCCATCGCCAAGCTCGTCGAGGAGCTGGAGGCCGAGCACGAAGCGAAGGGCACGCTGCGCCGCGGCGACGGCCCCTATGTGCCGCCGGAGCCGGTCGCCACCGACCTGCGCTTCCCCGGCAAGGCGGTGCGGCTGCCGGGCGGCAGCTTCCTCGTCTCGGACACCACCCGCCATCAGCTGGTGGAGCTGGCGGCGGACGGCGAGCGGGTGCTGCGCCGGATCGGCACCGGTGAGCGCGGCCTGACTCCGGAGTCCTTCAACGAGCCGCAGGGCCTGGCGCTGCTGCCCGACGGGCGGGTGGCCGTGGCGGACACGGTCAACCACGCCATCCGTGTGCTCGACCCGGAGACCGGCGCGCTGGAGACCGTCGCCGGCACCGGCAAGCAGTGGTGGCAGGGCTCACCGACCTCGGGACCGGCCCGCGAGGTGGCGCTCTCCTCGCCGTGGGACATCGCCTGGTGGCAGGACCGGCTGTGGATCGCGATGGCCGGTGTGCACCAGCTGTGGACGTACGACCCGGCCACCGACACGGTCGAGGTCGCGGCCGGTACGACCAACGAGGGCCTGGTGGACGGCCCGGCCGCCGAGGCCTGGTTCGCGCAGCCGTCCGGTCTCGCGGCGGCCGGCGACCGGCTGTGGATCGCGGACTCGGAGACCAGCGCGGTCCGCTGGGCGGAGCCCGCCGAAGAGGGGGACGGCTATGTCATCCGCACGGCCGTCGGCACCGGCCTGTTCGACTTCGGGCACCGCGACGGCGCCGCCGACCAGGCGCTGCTGCAGCATCCGCTGGGTGTGACCGCGCTGCCCGACGGCTCGGTCGCCATCGCGGACACCTACAACCACGCACTGCGCCGCTACGACCCCGCGAGCGGTGAGGTCACGACGCTGGCGACGGATCTGCGCGAGCCGTCCGCCGCGGTCCTCGTCGACGACGACATCGTCGTGGTGGAGTCGGCGCGGCACCGGCTGACCCGGCTGCGGCTGCCCGAGGAGGCGGTACGCGTCGAGTCGGTGGCGCATCGCACCCAGCGCGCGGCCACCGCGGTCGCCCCGGGCGCGCTGCGGCTGGAGGTGGTCTTCCAGGCCCCCGCGGGCCAGAAGCTCGACACCCGCTACGGCCCCTCGACGCGGCTGCTGGTGAGCTCGACACCGCCGGAGCTGCTCGCCGAGGGCGCGGGCGCGGGCACCGACCTCGCGCGGGACCTGGTGCTCGCCGACGGCGTGACCGAAGGCGTGCTGCACGTCTCGGCGATGGCCGCGTCCTGCGACGACGCCCCAGACATCGAGTACCCCGCCTGCCATGTGCACCAGCAGGACTGGGGCGTCCCGGTCGAGGTCGCCGAGGGCGGGGTGGCCCGGCTGGGGCTCGTCCTGGCGGGGCTGGACGCCGAGTAGCCGGCGGCGGGGGCCCGAACGGCCCCCGCCACGGTCAGCGGCCGCCGCCGGTCACTTGCCGGTGTTGGTCTTGATCTCGGCCAGCTTGTCGCTGAGGTACCAGTCGCCGACCTTGGCGGTCTTGCCGACCGACGGCAGGCTGGCGTACTGCGAGAAGTTGACGGTGGTCGACAGACCGCGCTGGGTGGGCTCGGTGGCGTTCATGAAGCCGACCTTCACCACCTTCTGCTTGGTGCCCTTGTCCGCGGCGGTCGTGGTGGGGATGCTCGCGTAGGCGAACCCGCGCGCCGGGACCTCGATCCGCTGGGAGTCGCCGAACGACGGCGCGCCCTCGTAGTAACCCAGAGGCTGCTTGGCGCTGCCGAAGTACAGCATCGGCGAGTTGTAGAGGTAGCAGGAGCGGCTCTTGCTGTTGCGGTACTTCACGATCACATGGCTCGGGTCGGCCTTGTTGATGAAGGTGAAGTCCGCAGAGGTGCCGGTGGTGCAGTTGGTCGGCCTGCGCGACGCCGCCCCGGCGCCCGCGCCCGCCGCGGCCGCACCGCCACCGATGATCTTGCGCTTCTTGGAGGACGAGGAGGAGGACTTCTTCGACTTCTTCGAGGAGCTGCCGTTGCAGCCGGTCAGCGCGAGCGAGCCGGCCAGTCCGAGGGCCAGCGCGGCGTACGCGGTGGAGCGGCGGCGGGAGCGGCGTGCGGTCATGGGTGGTTCCCCCAGTGGGTCACTGCGATGGGTGAAGCGTGTCTGTCATGGCACGGCCACGATATCGATTGCGGTCCGATACGCCAGGGCGGGTTCGCCCGGCAGCGCATCGATGCGGCGTCGCCGCAGGTCAGGGTGGTCGGCAGGGTCAAGATCAGTCCGGGCAGCTGGGCAGCGAGGTGTTTTCGAGCTGTTCGGGACGGATGCGGATGCCGGGTACCCACATCTGCTTGCCGTCGTGCACCACCCGGAACCACATGCTGCTGTGCCCGCCCACCTCATCGGTGACCGTGACCCCATTGGCGACCCGGCACACCGCGCGCAGTACATCGCCGTGCCAGACATGTCCCACGACATTGGAGCGCCGGTAGACCCGGTACGGATCGCGGGCCAGGGCGAGTGCGCAGTTCTCGGTGCGCGGCTGCTGACAGGCGCGTTCGACGTTATTGACGGTGATCTTCGCGGAGCCGGTGCCCGGCGCCCCGGCCCGCGATCCCGGCGATCCGGCATCGCCACCGTCCGGCGCACCGTCGGACGTGGTCAGCGCCGGGACGGCCAACGCGGCGGCGGCGAGCACGGCGGCTGTGCCGAGCGCGGCGAGGAGCAGCCGCAGCCGGTGTCGCCCGGTCGGCAGGGCGGTCTCGGCTCCGTCCTCGGGACCGGGCGTGCGCTCCGCTTCGTCGGCCCCCTCCCGCTCCCGCGCAGGCGCATCACCCCGCTCGCCCGCGTCCGCGGCCTCCTGAGCCCGGTGCAGCAGCTCGACGAGGCCGGGCAGTCGGTCCTCGCCGGTGAAGGAGAGCTTGCACCACTGCACCAGCAGCCGTTCGTCGGGCAGGCTCTGGCCGCGCAGATAGCGCGAGAGGGACGAGCGGCTGGCGGGGAGCCTTCCCTCCAACGCCTTGAGGCTGTAGCCGAGTTCGCCATGCATACGGCGCAGGGCGGCGACAAAGTCCCGTGCGGGGCCGGAGAGTTCGTCGGGGAGGGGGGCCAGGGGCTTACGGCGGGGATGAGCGGCGTGGTTCTGATTGCCAGGCACGTCGTGCATTCCAGCACAGCGGCCATGCGCGCGCGAGGGGCACTTCCGCTCCCCTGTGGCGGAAGTACCCCTCGTTACCCGATCCGGGTCGGACCCGGATCGGGTGGTGACGTTTCACGTGAAACCGGCAGCGGTTTCACGTGAAACGGCCTGCTCGTCTCCGGCGGACCTCATGCCTGGACGGCGTCAGTCACCGAACTTCACGGGACGGTAGGGCTTGAACTCGGCGTCACCGCCGGGCAGCCCGTAGGTCAGCGTCCGGTGGTCGGTGCCGTGGCCGCCACGCTGTTCGTAGGCGGTGTACGAGGAGTGCGCATCGTTGTTCCACTTCTCGAAGATCACGACATGCCGGTTGTTGTTGTCCCCCGCCGCGTCGATGAGCAGGTCACCGGGCTTGAGCTCGCCCAGCGAGAGCGGCCGGGTGATGCCGCGGTCGGTGGCCAGGCCCACGGTGTTGGTGCCGGGCGTCGGCAGTCCGAGCGCCATGGACACATAGCCGGAGCAGTCCTGGCGGTAGCCGTCCTTCCAGACCTTGGCCTGGCTGTACGGGACCTGGGATCCGTTGTCGGCGGTCAGCCATGTGGCGGCGCGGTTGAGCATCTCCTGGCGGGACCCGCCCGGCTGTGGCTGCCCTCCGCCGCCGTGGACCGGTACGCCCGGCAGCCGGTCCTGCGGAATGTCCACCGCGACCACGCTGAGGAAGCCGGTGACCGGACCGGCGATATGTGCCATGAACGTCGAGCAGGCATTGCCCTCGCACACCTTGTGACCGGTGTCGACCTGGTAGTCGGCGGTGATCCGGTCCTGCCCCGGCGCGGTCTTGTTGATCATTCCGACTGCGGGGGAGTTGACGTCCGCGGTGGCGTGGACGACCCAACGGGTGCCCCAGGTGGGGAAGTCGGCGGCCGCGGCCTGCCGTACGGAACCGGTGTCCGTGGCGCGGGCGGTGAGGATGGAGGCGGTGGCGGAGGCGGCCGTGTCGCGGGCGGGCTTGGTGGCGGCCGCGGCCTGAACCCCCGTGCTGCCGTGGGCGAAGCCGGTGAATCCGGCGACGCCGATGCCGGCCGCGGCGACCACGGGCAGGACCCTGCGCAGCACGGTCCTGCGGAACGGGGCCTGCGGGCCGCCCGCACCGCCGGCCATGGCGGCTGCGGCTATGTGGTCCGCGGGGGTTGTGGAGTCTGCCGGGTGCGTGCTGCCGTGCTCGTACATGCCGATTCCCCTCCGTTTGAGACCGGTTGGCCTGATGGCCGTCGGCCGATGGCGAGCCGCCGGGTGGTCCGTTCGCGGCGACGGGGACCATCGTGGAGCGGGGTAGGGCGGCCGGTCGGAGGTTCCTCGTCCCATGGGATGTCCCGGCCCTACGCACGGCTGTGACCTGCGAGGACATCAACTGCATGGGATATTTGGGGCCGTTGCGCGAGACATGACGGGACAGCGGGCAGGCGAAAGGGCGCCCGCTCGGGGGTGCGGGCGCCCTGGTTCAGGGGGGATCTCGCCGGATGCGGCTCAGCGGACCCGGTTCACCACGCGGTCGCCTGGCTCACGTCCGACTGCCAGTACGTCACCCACGCACTGTCGTCGACGTAGACCGAGCCGCCCGGGAGCGCCACCTGTGACGGGCCGCCGATGCTGCCCTTGCCGTCGCGGCCCGGGAGGCTGACGGACAGGCTGGTCATGGTGCGGCCGTCGCGGCCGGAACCGTCGGCGGAGGAGGTCAGTACACCGGCGTAGCCGGACTCGCCGGGGGCGAGGGTGACCATGGACTGCGGCTTGCTGTCCGGCAGCTCGGCGAGCGGGGACTGTGCCTGGCCGAACCGCAGATACGGGGCGGAGTAGAGGTCGCAGGTGGCGCCGGAGGTGTTGGTGGCCACCAGCAGCAGATGGTTGACCGGCTCCTTGAGCGGCTTGGCGACGATACGGATCGAGGCGGCATCACAGGTGGTGTGCCGGATGCCGGTGGCGTTGTCGCCCCTCCCCGCGCCGCCCTTTCCGGAGCCCGCCCGGGCGTCGCTGCCGCCGTGTCCCGCGGACGTCTGCTCCGCTATGCCGCCGTCGGGCCGGGTACCGCGCTGCCCGGCGCTGCCGCCCTTTGCCGCCGACTCCTCGCCCGCCTCGGCTGCCGGGCCTTCGGCGACCTTGGGCGAGGGGTGGAACGGCTTGGCCGCGCTGGTCTTGAGCGGGTTGTCCTGGCCGCCGCAGGCGGTGAGGGTGAGCGCGGCGACGGCGGTCAGGCCGGCCGCGGCGATCCGCACGGTACGGCGGCGGACGGTACGGGACGTACGCGGGCTGCTGGTGCGGGCCTGGCTGCGCGGCATGGTCGTTCTCCCCCGGGCGGTGATCTGGTGTGGGCGGTCCTGCGCTCTGTGCACCAGACTGCCGGGCGCCGCTGCCGTGCCACTAACGTGCGCCTAACGTCCCCGCAGGTGAGCCGGGGTGCTCACCCGAGAAGTCACCCCGGGGGGGCAGGTCACCGCTTGCCGCGCCCGTCCCGCTCGTCACCGGAATCGCCGTGGTCGTCCGCACCGCCCTTGCCGCCTCCGCGGATCGCGCCGCCCTCCCCTCGCTCATCGCGCGCGAAGAGCTGCGTCAGCGTGCTGATCGTGTAGACGTCGGTGGCCTCCTCGTCCACCAGATGCATCTCGGCGAGCCGGTCCAGACCGTCCTGGGTGCGCTCCTGGTCGTACCCCGCCAGCGCTGCCGCCAGCGACGCGTTGAGATGCCCGTCCGCGCTGGTCGCCAGCGCACTGAGCAGCCGTGCGTCGTCCGCCGACAGCCGGGCGACGGACATCCGCAGCGCCGCCGCCATGCCGGTGTCCTCCGCCGACAGCAGCGCCAGCCGCCGCCGTTCGTCGCGCAGCGCCGCGGCCAGCCGGGCCAGCCGCCAGCGCGGCCGGGCGGTGAGCTGCGCGGCCGCGGCCCGCAGCGCCAGCGGCAGTCCGTCGCACAGGTCGACCAACTCCCGGGCGGCGACCGGGTCCTCGGCCACCCGCTCCGGACCGAGCATGGCGCCGAGCAATGCCGCGCCCTCCTCATGGCCGAGCGCCTGGAGGCCGACCGGGCGGGCACAGTCCGTGGCGACCAGGCCGTCGAGCCGGCTGCGGCTGGTGACGACCGTGGCGCAGTGCGGACCGCCGGGCAGCAGCGGCCGTACCTGCGCCGAGCTGCGCGCATTGTCGAGGACGACCAGCAGCCGGCGCTCCGCGACCAGCGACCGGAAGAGCGCCGAGGCTGCCTGCGCCGAGGTGGGGACCCGCTCCTGAGGGGTGCCGAGCGCCAGCAGGAAGTCGCGCAGGATCTCGGCCGGCGGTGCCTCATCGCCCTCACCGAAGCCGCGCAGGTCGGCGAAGAGCTGGCCGTCGGGGAAGGCCCCGGCGTGCAGATGCGCCCACTGCACGGCGCAGGCGGTCTTGCCGACGCCGGCCGGTCCGGCGACCACCGCCAGCGGACTCTCGCCGGTCGAACGGTCCGTCAACGCCTCCGTCAGTGCGCGGAGTTGCGCCTCCCGGCCGAGGAACCGGGCCGGCGGCCTGGGCAGCAGCCGAGGTGCCGCACCGGCCCGCCCGGAGCCGGAACCCGAGCCCGGTCCGGGGCTCGCACCGTCCGGGGTACCGCCTGCGGGACCGGCAGACGTCCGCTCCGCTTCGGAGCCGCCCACCGTCCCGGCATCCACCGCACCGGCCGCGCCGGCGCCCTGCACGGGCACGCGCCCACCGTGGTCATGTTTCACGTGAAACGCCTGCGCGCCCGCAGGATCGTCAGCCGCCCTGCGTGCTCCACCCGCGGGCTCCGCGGCCGTCCGCCGCTGGTCCGCCGCCTCAGCCCGCAGGATCTCCTCGTACGCCCCGCGCAGCCGCTCACCAGGATCGACGCCCAGCTCTTCGTTGAGCAGTCGCCGGGTGCGGTGGAACCACTCCAGTGCATCGGACTGCCGGCCCGTACGGAACAGAGCCCGCATCAGTTCGGCGATCAGCCCCTCCCGCAAAGGGTGGTTGACGGCCGCCGAGTACAGGATTGCCGCGGCCTGTTCATGCTCACCGAGCGCGCCATGGGCCCGTCCCAGCGCCTCCACGGCCGTCAGCCGGCGCTCCTCCAGCGCATGCGCCGCGGCAGCGAACGGCGGGCTGGTCACCGTGCCGGTCAGCGCCGGACCGCGCCACAGCCCCAGCGCCTCGCGCAGCAGCGGCACGGCATCGGCCGGCGCCGCCTCGGGACGGGCCAGCGTCACCAGCTCACCGAACCGATGGGCGTCGATCAGCTCCTCGGGCATCCGGAGCAGATAGGCCGAGCCATGGGTGGTCAGCTCGATGCCGTACGTCTCTGCCCCGCCTTCGGCGAGCGTGGCACGCAGCCGTGAGACATGCCCCTGAACGACCGTACGGGCATGCTCGGGCGGCTCGTCCTCCCACAGGGAGTCGATCAACTGCTCCAGTGGAACGGTGGTGTTGGGCTGCAGCAACAGCAGCGCCAAGACACTGCGCCGTTTGGCGGGCCCGAGCGACAGCTCCCTGGAGCCGGTCGTCACGGCGATCGGGCCGAGCAGTGAGAATTCCAACTCAGCCCTCCAGGAAGGCCGTCAGGGCGTTCGCCAGCAGGTACGGATCATCGGCGCCGCACAGCTCGCGCGCCGAGTGCATGGACAGGATCGCCACGCCGATGTCGACCGTGGCGATGCCGTGCCGGGCCGCGGTGATCGGCCCGATCGTGGTCCCGCACGGCATCGAGTTGTTGGAGACGAAGCTCTGCCACGGCACACCGGCGCGCTCGCAGGCGGCCGCGAAGACCGCCCGTCCGCTGCCGTCCGTCGCATAGCGCTGATTGACGTTCACCTTGAGGATCGGCCCGCCGTTGGGCATCGGGTGGTGCCCCGGATCGTGCCGCTCGCTGTAGTTGGGGTGTACGGCGTGACCGGTGTCGGACGACAGGCAGATGGTGCCGGCGAAGGCACGCGCCCGGTCCTCGTACGAGCCGCCGCGCGCGAACACCGAGCGCTCCAGCACCGTGCCGAGCAGCGGGCCGTCCGCGCCGGTGTCGGACTGGCTGCCGTTCTCCTCGTGGTCGAAGGCGGCCAGCACCGGAATGCTGGTCAGCGCACTGCCGGTGGCGGCCGCGGCGATGAGCGCGGCCGTACCGGCGTGTACGGACAGCAGGTTGTCCATCCGGGGGCCGGCGACCAGTTCGCGGTCGCGGCCCAGGTAGGCGGGCGGCTCGATGCTGTGCACCATCAGGTCCCAGCCCTTGATGTCCTCGGCCGGCACCCCGATCTCCTCGGCGACGAACGCGATCAGATCGCCCTCGGCGACCTCACCCAGCCCCCAGATCGGCGTCATATGGCGTTGCTTGTCCAGCTTGAGGCCTTCGGAGTTCACCGAGCGGTCGAGGTGCACGGCCAGCTGGGGCACCCGCAGCAACGCCCGGTCGACATGGACGAGCCGGTTGCGGCCGCCCCGCTCCGCTCCGCCCCGGCTCCCTTCCGAGTCCCCGGCTGCCGAGTCCCGCAGTGTCACCCGTCCGCTCAGGCCCAGATCGCGGTCGAGCCAGGTGTTGAGCAGCGTGCCGCCGTAGATCTCGACGGCGATCTGCCGCCAGCCGCGGGCGCCGGTGTCCGGAATCGGCTTGACCCGCAGATTGGGAGAGTCGGTGTGAGCCCCGACAATTCGGTACGGAGTCGCGGCGCTCGCGCCCTCCGGCACATACCAGGCGATGATCGCGCCACCGCGCAGCACATACTTCCCGCCGCTCTCGCCGTCCCAGGCATCGACCTCCGCGACCTGCCGGAAGCCCGCCTTCTCCAGCCGCTCCGCCGCGTTGGCGACCGCGTGGTAGGGCGACGGACTGGCGGCGAGGAAGGACATCAGGTCGTCGGTGTGGCCGCGATCGAAGCGGGCGGAGTTGGTCATGGATTCAGCATAAGGAGCAGGACCCCGCATTCCCCGTGCGCGTGCGCCGTGACTCCGCTCCCTTCCGGCCAGGATTTCTTCACGGCAGACCGAAATCCCCGCTGGAGTGAACGATTCCGGTCGCCGGGGCCGATGCGCCCGCCGTCCGGGCCGCCCGGGGCGTATCCGGCCGGGCATGACGAAGCCCGCCTCCCCGGGGGAAGAGAGGCGGGCAACGTCAGTCTCCACTGCCAATCTGAGAGACCTCTAAGAACTCCGCGGGCGCGCCGCGGACAACGCCCTTAGAACGCGGACTCGTCCAGCTCCATCAGCGACTGGTCGACGGACTCGGCCAGCTGCCGCTGCATGGCGACGCCGGGCAGCACGTTGTGCGCGAAGAACTTCGCCGCCGCGATCTTGCCGGCGTAGAACGCCTTGTCCTTGGAGGAGGCGTCCGCCAGCTTGGCGCTCGCCACCGCCGCGCCCTTCAGCAGCAGGTAGGCGATGACGACATCGCCCGAAGCCAGCAGCAGGCGCGAGGTGTTCAGGCCCACCTTGTAGATGGACTTGACGTCCTTCTCCGTGGCCGCGAGGTCGGTCAGCATGGCGCCGACGATCGCCTCGAGGTCGGCGGCGGCCTTGCCCAGCTCGCCGCGGGCCTGCTCCAGCTCGGCGCCGCCGGTGCCCTCGGCCAGGAACTTCTTGATCTCCTCGGCGAGGGTGTTCAGCGCCTGGCCCTGGTTACGGACGATCTTCCGGAAGAAGTAGTCCTGGCCCTGGATGGCGGTGGTGCCCTCGTAGAGGGTGTCGATCTTGGCGTCCCGGATGTACTGCTCGATCGGGTACTCCTGCAGGTAGCCGGAGCCGCCGAAGGTCTGCAGGGACTGCGCCAGCTGCTCGTAGGACTTCTCCGAGCCGTAGCCCTTGACGATGGGCAGCAGCAGGTCGTTGAGCGCGTTGAGCTCGGAGGCCTCCTCGCCCGCGGCCTCCTTGACCGCGATCGAGTCCTGGACGGAGGCGGTGTACAGGACGAGGGCGCGCATGCCCTCCGCGTACGCCTTCTGCGTCATCAGCGAGCGGCGCACGTCGGGGTGGTGGGTGATGGTGACCTTCGGCGCGGTCTTGTCCATGAAGTTCGCCAGGTCGGGGCCCTGGACGCGCTCCTTGGCGTACTCAAGGGCGTTGAGGTAGCCGGTCGACAGCGTCGCGATGGCCTTCGTGCCGACCATCATCCGCGCGAACTCGATGATGCGGAACATCTGGCGGATGCCGTCGTGCTTGTCGCCGATCAGCCAGCCCTTGGCGGGGTGCTGGTCGCCGAAGGTCATCTCGCAGGTGTTGGAGGCCTTCAGGCCCATCTTGTGCTCGACGTTGGTCGCGTAGACGCCGTTGCGCTCGCCCAGCTCGCCGGTCTCCCAGTCGAAGTGGTACTTCGGCACGAGGAAGAGGGACAGGCCCTTGGTGCCCGGACCGGCACCCTCGGGGCGGGCGAGGACGTAGTGAAGGATGTTCTCCGACATGTCGTGCTCACCGGAGGTGATGAAGCGCTTCACGCCCTCGATGTGCCAGGAGCCGTCCTCCTGCTCCACGGCCTTGGTGCGGCCGGCGCCCACGTCCGAGCCGGCGTCCGGCTCGGTGAGGACCATGGTGGAGCCCCACTGCTTCTCGACGGCGATCTGGGCGACCTTCTTCTGCGCCTCGTTGCCCTCGGAGTGCAGGATGCCGGCGAAGGCGGGGCCGGAGGAGTACATCCAGACCGCCGGGTTCGAGCCGAGGATCAGCTCCGCGTAGGACCAGATCAGGGTGGCCGGGGCGGTGGTGCCGCCGATCTCCTCGGGCAGGCCCAGGCGCCAGTACTCGGAGTCCATGAAGGCCTGGTAGCTCTTCTTGAAGGTGTCCGGGATCGGCGCGGTGTTGGTCTCCGGGTCGAAGACCGGGGGGTTGCGGTCGGCGTCGGCGAAGGACTCGGCCAGCTCGTTCTCGGCGAGGCGGGTGAGCTCGGACAGGATGCTCTTGGCGGTCTCGACATCCATCTCCGCGAACGGTCCGGTGCCGTACACGCTGTCACGGCCGAGCACCTCGAAGAGGTTGAACTCGATGTCGCGGAGATTCGACTTGTAGTGGCCCATGGGTACGGCTCCGTAAGGGTTCGGGAGAGGACCCCGAGAGAGGGGCCTCAGACGCAATACCAGCTAGTAGCTAAATGATGCTACCCACCGGTAATAAGAATCAACCCCTTCCGCCCATCTGTGACGAGCGTCCCCCGGCCCATCGCCGACTCAGTACGCTGTGGCGCATGTACGGCTACGACCAGAACGCGGGTGCCGGGCAGCAGCAGTACGGCGCGCCACCGCCCCCGCCGCAGCAACCGTCCCCCGGGGGCTACGGCGAGCAGCCGCTGTATCCCGAGCCGTCTCCGCCCTCGCTGGCCGACGCGGTGCGTGCGTTCACCACCGGTTCGATGTCGGCCGAGGACTTCCAAGGCATCTTCTCCACGTCCAAGGTCTACTGCCCGCGCGGTGACAACCCCGGCTTCCTGGCGCTGCACAACACCCAGCAGCCGGTGATCCCGATGTTCACCTCGCTCAAGGAGCTGCGGCGGTACGCCGGCAAGGAGTCCAAGTACTTCGTGATCACCGGCGCCGAGGTGCTCGATCTGCTGCCGACCGGCTATGGGTTCGTCCTCGACATGGAGGGCGACCACCGGATGGTCTTCGATGCGAAGGCCGTGGAGCAGATGGTCGACTTCGCGATGCGGCGGATGTACGGCTAGCCGCCAGCGCTCCAGGTGCGGCTGACGGCGGCCGCCGACAGCACGGTCGAATCCCTTTCTGCCTGCTTTCACCTGCGCAAACGCGGGTGGGAATGCAGTGCGCCTTGCGGGTTGTTCACTATTCAACTAAGTTGTGTGGGCGACCGAGGAGGCCGTCATGCCCGCTGTGACCGTAGAGAACCCGCTGACCTTGCCGCGTGTGGCGGCACCTGCCGCGGCGCACACCCGTCCCGTGCTGGCCGTTGCCACCGCTCCGAGTGGATTCGAGGGCGAGGGCTTCCCGGTGCGCCGGGCCTTCGCCGGCATCGACTACAAGCACCTCGATCCGTTCATCATGATGGACCAGATGGGCGAGGTGGAGTACGCGCCCGGGGAGCCCAAGGGCACCCCCTGGCACCCGCACCGCGGCTTCGAGACCGTCACCTATCTGATCGACGGCACGTTCGTGCACCGCGACTCGCACGGTGGCGGTGGCGTGATCAACGACGGTGACACCCAGTGGATGACGGCCGGCTCCGGCCTGCTGCACATCGAGGCGCCGCCGGAGTCGCTCGTGATGTCCGGCGGGCTCTTCCACGGCCTCCAGCTGTGGGTGAACCTGCCGAAGAGCGACAAGATGATGGCCCCGCGCTACCAGGACATCGGCGGGGGCCGGGTCAAGCTGCTGACCTCGGTCGACGGTGGTGCGCTGCTGCGGCTGATCGCCGGTGAGCTCGACGGCCACCAGGGGCCGGGCATCACCCACACCCCGATCACGATGATGCATGTGACGGTGAGCCCGGGCGCCGAGCTGACCCTGCCCTGGCGCAAGGACTTCAACGCCCTCGGCTACGCACTGGCCGGCCGTGGTTCGGCCGGTGCGGAAGGACGCCCGTTCCGTATGGGGCAGGCGGTCGTCTTCGGGACCGGAGACTCGCTCACCATCCGGGCGGACGAGTCCCAGGAGTCGCGCAGCCCGAACTTCGAGGTGGTGCTGCTGGGCGGGCGGCCGATCCGCGAGCCGATGATGCATTACGGCCCGTTCGTGATGAACACCCACGCCGAACTGGCCCAGGCCTTCGAGGACTTCCAGGCCGGCCGGCTCGGAACGATCCCCGCCGGCGAGCGCTGACGCCGCGTCGGACCGGCCGATGGGCCGGGGGCGGTGTTTCACGTGAAACAAACCCCCCCCCCCCCGGGGGGGGGCCCGGGGGGGGGGGGGGCCGGGGGGGGGGGGGGGGGGGGGGCAAAAATAGG